>JBCCDL010000098.1:0-11924 GCA_039030815.1 Cyanobacteria bacterium P01_A01_bin.83
ATCTATTGCCTTAATTGGAAAATCTGGTGCGGGAAAGACAACTTTGGTAGATGTTATTTTAGGTCTGCTGCAACCAAATAGTGGGGATATCAGGGTTGATGGTCAATCTATTTACAATAATCTTCGCTCTTGGCAAAATCTCATTGGTTATATTCCCCAATCCATTTTTCTAATAGACGATACGATTGAGAGAAATGTTGCCTTTGGCGTTCCCGACCATATGATTGACAGAACTAGAGTTGAGAAGGCTATTAGAACGGCTCAGTTAGAAGAATTGGTCGAGCAAATGCCTCAAGGTATAAAGACTATGGTAGGCGAAAGAGGTTTACGCTTATCTGGTGGACAGCGTCAACGCATCGGGATTGCTCGCGCTCTTTACCACGAGCGAGAAATTTTAGTCTTGGATGAGGCTACTTCTGCTTTAGATAATGAGACAGAAAAGTTGGTTAGTGAAGCAATTAGTTCTTTGGCTGGAACCAAAACATTAATCATTATCGCTCATCGATTGACTACTGTGGAAAATTGCGATCGCATTTATATGATGGAGAAAGGTCGCATAGTTAAATCTGGTAGTTATCAAGAAGTTGTTCTAGCCTAAACATTTACTTAACTTAAATTTAAGTAAACTTTAATCTCTAAAGTTTTATACTAACTATGTCTTAAATCTTCATTGTTTGAATTGCATTACAAGATAATCATGCGACATTTCAGGAACTTGCTGTCAAATGCTAAATACAGCAAGTCTTTACCCAAAAATCATATGCTAGAAGATATATTTCTTGTTTCTTACCCTAAATCAGGAAATACATGGATAAGGTTTTTAATAGCTAATGCCTTGAGATTTCACTTTCAAATTGATAGAGAAGTAAATTTTTTTACTATACGAGATATAATCCCAGGTATTAAAAGTGGAAATAACAATTTTAGTCCTTTGGGACCATTTGGAATCCCCAGTATTCCTAGAATCATAAAAAGCCATGCTGCATATAATCCTTATTATGACAGAGTTATTTTGCTGGTAAGAGATCCAAGAGATGTAGTAAAATCATATTATTTTTATCTGCAAAATTATGTTAGCTCAATCTCTCCAGAAACTAGCATTTCGAGTTTTATCAGAGATAGAAAATATGGAGTAAATAATTGGTCTGAACATACAAAATCCTGGCTTTTGAAAGAAAACAATTCACGTCAAATAATTAGAGTCTTCCAATATGAAAATTTTGTTAAAAATACCAAGGAAAATCTTAGAGATTTAATGAATTTAATAGGACTTGAACTTGATGATTTAACCTTACAACAGGCTATTGATTTTTCTTCCAAGGAGGCGATGAGAAATTCTGAAATCAAACATGATTCTAATTTTTCTAATAAGCCTAAAGGTGTCTTTGTACGTCCCAACAAAGCATCACTAGGTAGTTTTTTTTCAGAAGCAGACAATAAATTTATAGAAGATAATACCCGCGACATAGCCCAGATAATTGGTTACAAATACTAGTGTCTTTAGTTACATTTTTAATCTTGCAAAATATTTTTTTAAATTATTGAAGATTTACTCATGACAAAATTGACTGAATCCAAAAAGACAGAAAAATCTATAATTTTTTTACATATTCCTAAGGTTGGAGGAACTACTGTAAATAAAATTATAGATCGACAATACAAACAAAATACCATTTACCGTATACGTACTGATAGTCGAAAAAGGATTCAAGATTGTGTTGATGAGTTTAAGGTTATTCCTAGCTCTGAAAAAGAGAGAATCAAAGTCGTTATGGGTCATATGGGGTTTGGGCTGCATGATTTTTTGCCTCAGCCATCAGTTTATATTACACTTTTGCGTGATCCTATTGAAAGAACTATATCTTATTACTATTACGTACTCCGTAAATCCAATCATTATCTTCATCAGAAGGTTACATATGAAAAAATGAGCCTAGAAGACTGTATTAATACAGGAATTTCTACAGAGCTAGATAACAGTCAAACAAGAATTCTATCAGCAAGTAATGGAGATTCAGATTCAACTGTTCCCTTTGGGCAGTGCAATGAAGAAATGTTAGAAAAAGCCAAAAAAAATTTGCAGGAACATTTTATTGGGGTTGGATTAGTAGAGTCATTTGATAAAAGTCTATTACTTTTTAAAAAATTACTGAATTGGAACAACACCTTTTATCTTAAAAGAAATGTAACCAAAAGTCGTCCTTTGCAGTCAGATTTTTCTCAAGAAACTTTAAATCTTATCAAAAAACAAAATGAATTTGATATAGAGCTTTATAAATATGCATCAGAGCTATTCAATCAACAAGTTGCTCAACAAGGTTCTTCATTCGAGAAAGAACTGCAAAAGTTTGATCAGCTTAACAGTCTATACGGAAACACCTACGGAAGGCTATATTCATTAGCCTCTTCAACTATAAAAAAGTTTAAAAATCAACTTCTATGATAATGCCAAATTTTCTGTTGATTGGTGCCCAAAAATCAGGAACAACTGCTCTTAATTACTATTTAAAAGAGCATCCCCAAATTTATATGAGTCCTATAAAAGAACCAGGATTTTTTGACTTTGAGGGTCAAAAGCCAAATTTTGTTGGACCAGGCGATCAAGAATTATACGATCATGTACCTACCAACATTGAATCTTATAGCAACTTATTTCAAGCAGTTTCAGATGAAATTGCGATTGGGGAAGCAACCACCTGGTATTTATATAGCTCAAAAGCACCTAAACGAATACAGCACTATATTCCCAATGCCAAGCTGATTATCATTCTTCGTAATCCAGTTGATAGGGCTTATTCAGCTTTTTCACATACCATCAGAGATGGTCGTGAACCAATAAATGATTTTGCTCAGGCACTGAAAGAAGAGGAGGAACGTATTAATCAAAACTGGGAATATATTTGGCATTACAAACAGATGGGGTTTTACTATGATCAACTCAAGCGTTATTTTGATTTATTTGATCGTAGCCAGATAAAAGTTTATTTATACGAAGACTTAAAATATGACTCAATTGCTTTGATGCAAGATATTTGTCAGTTCTTAAATATTGATAAAACACTTATTTCAGGCTCTCTCCCTCGTCGTAATGTATCTGGTTTTGCTAAAAGTAAGTTATTAGATTATTTTCTAGATAAGCAAAATGTTCAGTGGATAAAGACACCTTTTAAATTATTTCTTTCTTCTAAGATGCGGGAAAATATTGTAGTTAATCTTAAAAATAAAAACCGAACTAAGCCACCAATATCACCAGCAGTCAAAATTTATCTCACTAAGATATATCGCGAAGACATATTAAAGCTTCAAGAACTTATTGAGCGAGACCTTTCAGGTTGGTTGGAGTAGTTAAGAATATGAAAGTTTTGTTAGTTAGTAATTCCGATATCCAAGGCGGAGCTGCCCGAGCAACATTTAGGTTACATCAAGGTTTAAACAGCATTGATGTTAATTCTAAAATGTTAGTACAGACTAAACATATTAGCGATCAGAGAATTTTGGGCTCGCGAGCTGCATCGGGAATAGGACAAGTTATCGCTGGATCGAAACTAACTTTAAGTCAACTCCCGTTGAAGTTTTTTCCTGATTACGATGGCAGTGCATATTCCATTCAATGGCTTCCTGATAGTATCGCTGCTAAAGTTGATCAGCTTGAGCCAGATATAATTAATCTACATTGGATTTGCAATAACTACCTAAAGATTGAGACTCTATCTAAGTTCAATAAACCCATAATTTGGACACTTCATGATATGTGGCCATTTACAGGAGGATGCCATTACAGTCAGGAATGTGATCGCTATACTGAATCTTGCGGTGCTTGTCCTCAACTTGGTAGTCAAAGAGACTGGGATATATCTCGTTGGGTATGGCAGCGTAAAGCCAAAGCTTGGCAAAATTTAAATTTAACGATTGTTGCCCCTAGTTCGTGGTTAGGCAAATGTACTAGATCGAGTTCTCTATTTAAGAATTTACGAGTGGCAGTAATTCCTAATGGTTTGGATACAAATATATATAGACCGATCAACAAAAAGGTTGCGCGAGACTTACTAGGCTTACCTCAAGACAAGCAACTTATCCTATTTTTATCACTCAAAGCAACCAGTGACAAGAGAAAAGGATTTCATCTATTGCAGCCAGCATTACAACAACTCGGTCAAACTAGCTGGCAAGAAAAACTAGAGCTAATAATTGTAGGAGCATCTACCCCAGAAAAACAACCAAAATTAGGTTTTAAGTCCCATTATCTTGGTATTTTAAGGGACGATATGACTTTGGCATTAGCTTATTCTGCAGCAGACGCATTTGTTGCTCCTTCTGTTCAAGATAACTTACCTAATACTGTGGTAGAGTCAATTTCCTGTGCTACTCCATGTATTGCTTTTAAGATTGGTGGCATGCCCGATATAGTAGAACATCAGCAAAATGGCTATTTAGCTGAACCATACCAAATAGAAGATTTGGCTCAAGGGATTGCCTGGGTACTGGAAAACAAAGAAAGATATCAAAAGTTATCTCACCGCGCCCGTGAAAAAGCAGAACAAGAATTTTCTCTAAAAATTCTTGCAAGCAGTTACTCGTCTCTGTTCACTGAGATTTTGGATAGGAGCAAAAAATGAAACTAAACAAGCAATTATTCAATCTTCTGGTAAGTAAGTTAGAAGTTGTGGTCACAGTTATCTGGCTTCTATATTTTCTTAATACTCGTTTTCCATCTCCTATCCCCAAGCTGATGAATATTTTAAGCTATCCAATTATTGTTATTTTGGTTAGTTTACATTGGAAGCGTTTATCTTGGGTTGCTACTAGAGATATACCTCTGTTGCTTGTTATCGGAACTGCTTGTGCTTCTGTTTTTTGGACTGTAGGTCTGGGACATACCTTAAACGCTGGTAGAGGTTTATTGCGGACATTTTTATTCGGGGTATATTTTACAACTCGCTACAGTCTTAAAGAGCAAATGAAAATATTAGCTTGGGTATTTAGCATAGCAATAATTTTAACCATAGCATTTGTTTTAATATTACCAAGTCATGGAATTGATGGAGCTAAACATGCGGGAGCATGGACGGGCATTTTTCCTCACAAAAATAGTCTAGGCTTTGCAATGGCGTTAGGAGCAAGCTTCTTTTTTATTACTGCTATTAAAGAGCGGAAACCAAACTGGTTAGCTTGGGGCGGATTTGTTTTGGCAGTAGTGATGATCATTCTAGCTCGTAGTTCTGGTGCTTTAGTAACTTTATTATCATTACTATCACTAATGCCCATTTATAAGCTTGCTAAACAACATTATAAGTTGAAAGCAATTCTTGTGTGCTTTGGATGTATCTTGGTAATCAGTACAACTATCCTCATATTAAGTAATATGGACACTATTTTAGTTGATATCTTAGGAGAGGGAAGAGATTTTAACGGACGTACACCAATATGGGATTTAATTGTTGATAAAACATTGGAACAACCTTTATTGGGCTATGGACTTAATGCTTTCTGGATTTCAGATGCTGGTATCTCTGTAATCCTTCAGACATGGGCTTCAAAAGATTTTGTTTTACAAGGAGAAGGTTTCAATGCTCATAGTGGTTATTTCGCGTTTTTACCACAATTAGGTTTTCTAGGAATGTCTTTGTATGCAATCAGTTTTGTATCAGTCTTCATTAGGGTACTTATTTTGTTGGTATCGACCAAAAAAATAGAGTTTTTTTGGCTTTTCCAGTTACTAGTATTTATTGCTGTAGCTAATGTAGGGGATCAGATGGTATCGATTATGGGAAGCACTTCATATACAAGTATTTATGTATCAGCATGTTTATCAAGTGTCATTGAATGGAAACGGATTCGAGTTAGCCAAAAGAAATATTCTCAAACAAATGGAGGTAAATTAAATCTCCATTATTAATTTAAGTCAGGGGCTATTAATTGTAAGTCTAAGCTTTGTAGTACGATTAAATAGTGATTTATGGACTACTATAGTTTCTTCAAAAAACCTCTTCTGGGAATTTCTAGATAGGCTTATCTCAAATCAATGCAAAATATACAATTTATTTGGTCTAAATATTTATCATATGCCAGACTCTAAAATTAAAGTACTATATATTGCTGGCTTCGAACGCAGCGGTAGTACTATTGTCAATCGTGTTCTCGGTCAGGTTGATGGATTTATAGCTTGGGGAGAACTCAGAGATATTTGGGAACATGGCATAATTGAAAATAGAGGTTGCACCTGCGGTGCTTTATTCAGAGAGTGCACTAGTTGGACAAAAGTACTTGATAAAGCTTTTGGCGGAATTAATAAAGTTGATGCCAACCAAATGCTCAGCCTGCTTCGAAAAAATCGCGCTATGGTTCTCCCTCATTACTTTAGAATTGCCAAAAAAGACTTTTTTAAGACCAATTCGAATCAATACTTGAAATCTTTAGAGAGCCTTTATCAAGCCATTCAAACTACTACCAACTGTAAGGTTATTGTCGATTCTACTAAAGCATCCTGGTATGGTTATGTTTTAGGTTTACTCCCGACGATTGATTTATATGTTGTTCATATAGTAAGAGATCCCAGAGGAGTTTGTTACTCATTACAACAACACAAAGTCAAAGGAGAACCGCAGTGTCAATGGTATAATCCGCTACATGCATCTTTATCATGGAATCTAAAAAATTCCCTTGTGGAAATGCTTTTAAATCGTTCTTCAAAGCGTTATTTGAGAATAAATTATGAAGATTTCGTCCACAATCCCAAATTAGCCTTAGAGTCTATACTTAACCTCTTGCAAGAAAAAATTGCTGAACTTCCTTTCAAAGATGATTCGACGGTAAATATGGAGGTAGACCATATTTTTGCTGGTAGTCCTAGTAGTCGCTCTCAAACTGGAGCAGTTAAGCTACGTTTAGATGAAAGATGGAAAAAAGAAATGAATCAAATAGATAAAGTTATGGTTAAAAGCTTGACTTTACCTTTACTTCAGAGGTATGGATATTTTACATGAAACGCAATATTATCTAACTAATCCAAAAATTTGCTTAGAAATAAATGCTCAAAAAAGTTTTTGAGATTTAATTATCAGTAATATTTTTACTTTATCTAACGCAGATTTAGATATCATAGTCACTCTATTTTGACAAAGTAATATTAAACATGGCATATACCCTCAATTATAGTAAAGATAGATACCTGGCGGTTCTAATCACATGTCACAATAGGCGCGATATCACATTAGCTTGTCTTGACGCTCTTTATCAACAGAATGTAATTTTTGATGTATTTTTAGTCAATGATGGCAGTTCTGATGGAACTTCAGATGCAGTTAGAACAATTTATCCAAAAGTTAAGATATTAGAGGGGGATGGTAATCTCTTCTGGGTAGGAGGTATGCGTTTAGCTTTTGCTGAAGCGATTAAACATGGTTATGAACACTATTTGTGGCTTAATGACGATACTATATTAGAGCCTAATGCTTTGGACGTATTGCTTAATACCCATTCTCTGCTAGTAAATCAGACACAAGCCAATTCTATAGTGGTTGGTACAGTTAAAAGCCCTGTTACTAATAAATATACTTATGGTGGTAGAGTTCGTTCTAAGAAAAAATTTTCCCATACATTTGAGTTAGTAGAGCCACAAGAAACGCCTCAAGAATGCGATACTATGCAAGGAAATATTGTTCTCATTCCATCCTCTGTAGCTGAACGAGTAGGAAATTTGGAAGCTGCCTTCACTCATCAAAGGGGTGACTTAGACTACGGATTGAGGGCTAAAAAACTTGGATGTTCTATTTTTGTTGCACCTGGTTATCTGGGATATGGTACACAAAATTCGGTTAGTGGTAGTTGGGTAGATATGAATCTTTCTGTCTATCAGCGCCTTAAAAAAGCATTGCAAATTAAAGCTTTTCCTCCCAAAGAGTGGACTATTTTTACCAGAAGACACTCAGGATATTTCTGGTTTATTTATTGGACTTTTCCTTACATACGTGCCGTTATCGGTTATAGAAATTTGAGCGCATCCCCTTCTTTTCATGAGAAAGTTGAATAAACAAATTCCAGGGTCATTTCATTCTAAAATTTTCTCACGATTTTACTGGCTTTTACTGATAAAAAAATTGACGATGTGAAGCCCGAAAAAACGTATTGCCGTTAATACACATGCATGGCACGATAAAGAATGAAATAGACCTGAACAAATTCAAAGTCACAATTTTAAATTTTAGAACCGAATTGTAAAGCTAAGCTAATTAGTTTTTATTAATTTTTTTCTATTAGTTCACTGCTTTTATGTATAAAAAAACACTAAAAATAACTGATTTTGATGAACTGTAAACTTTTCATATTTAAAGATTCTGATAAAGACTAGAAAGTAATGACCTCGGACTAGTACAATTACTGATGGTCAATTATTTTTTCTACTTTTAAAAAATACATTTATGAACACCCCTTCTTATTATTTACTTGGAGTACGAATCAATCCTTTAGATATTCTCGAGCTAAACGCTCTAGTTGGAGAAATGATCAACTCAGATAAGCATTGCATTATTGCTAGTCGAAACCTGCACAGCATCTATATTTATCATCATGACGCCAAGATGCAGACCTTTAGCACTCGAGCGCAATACATGCGGGTTGATAGTATGCCGATAGTTCTGTTAGGTAAATTATTGGGCTATCCTTTGCGCCGAAAACACCGCGTTACTTATGTAGACTGGATATACCCTTTAATGGCAGAAGCCACAAGGCAAAATTGGCGTATATTTTACTTAGGTTCAAAACCTGATGTAGTTGAGTGCGGAGCTAGTATACTGCACCAAAAATTTCCTGGACTACAAATAGAGACTACTGATGGTTACTTTGACGCAACTGCTGGCAGTGCTGAAAATCACAAAATCCTCGAAAAGATTAACCTTTACCAACCAGATGTGTTGATGGTAGGCATGGGTATGCCTCGTCAGGAACACTGGATTTTAGACAATTTGGAGTGTATAGATGCTAATGTAATTCTAACTTGTGGTGCATGTATGGACTACATAGCTGGGGCAATTCCTACCCCTCCTCGTTGGATGGGAAAGGTGGGTTTGGAATGGTTATATCGTTTGTGGACTGAACCTAAAAGATTATGGCAGCGTTATCTTATAGAACCTTGGTTTGTAGCCAAGCTATTTTTAGAGGATATTTGGACTTATTTCAAACCGCGAAAAAAAAGTATTTTCTTAGACAAATTTAATCCTGAAGAAGAGTTGAAAATAAAAAATCAAAAATTAAGGTGACTAGACTAATAACTAATGAGCACTTTATTGATGAAGATCTTGCGTAATACAAGTAACTTCAGTGATGCTGTATTTAAATCTGTCCCTAAGAAACTGTTATTTAAGCAAAAAATAAATAGAAAAAATATAGAATAAGTATGCGTCTATTAATCACTTCTAATTTGGATTCAAATGAACCCTTTGGTAGTTTTACAAGACCTTTTTATCTGGGAAAATACCTCACTCAACATTTTGAAGTATGCCAGCTTGGATTAAATTGTTCGGCAATTGATTATGCTCCTTCTGTATCTGTAAATTCAAGAAGTTTTCTCTCTTATATTCAGGCAATCCAAACCTGTATAGATGATTTTGAGCCAGATATTATTTATGCTCAACAAAATTTGGCAGGTATAGCGTCTCTATTTGCATTAATACTTAAAAGACCAAAAAAATGCTCTTTAGTGTTTGACTTCCATTCTGTGCCTGCTTTTGAACACTGGACTCTTTTGTCTTATGTTCCTAATCGAGCTAAACAATTAGCACGATTTCTGAAAGCATATATTGCTCAAGGCTCTCTAATTTTAGCTAATCGGTCAATCGTTATTGCTAGTGAATCAATTAGCGAACTCATTACCCAATGGTATCGTACTAAACCGCAAGCGACTTACTGTGTAGCAAATGGAGTAACAAGTGATTTACTGGAAATTTCTAACAACTCAACTAAATTTATTGATCCTTATCATAAGCTTCGACCAGCCAAGATAGTACTTGTTATTGCTCCTAAAGTGTTCGGCTTTCCTAGTAACGACTTATCGGTTTCTATGACTCTTCAAGTAGCCAAAAATCTGGAGACTCGCGGTAAAGGCAAAGATATTCACTTTGTCGTAATTGGACGAGATGGCGATGGACTCGAGGAACCGTTGCCTTCTAATGTTACATTCACTGGTTTCTTACCTAAGCGGAGTGATTTCTTGGCTCATTTGGTACATGCTGATGTCGGACTTTTGCCTTTTTCCCAAGATGCCGTTGCTGGCGGAGCTAGAAATAAAGCTTTAGACTACTTGGCTTGTAAAACATTAGTAGTATCTACACCAGAAGGAATCAGAGGTCTAGAAGAATTTCGCGATCACCAGCATCTATTATTGTCAGGATATACGGTTGAAGAAGTAGCTAACACGGTAGTTGATGCTTGCACAAATCGGGAAAACTACCAATCTCTTGTAGAAGAAGCATATCAGCTAATCGAAGCAAAATATTCTTGGAGTGCTATGGCAGAAAAAGTTGCAGGAATTTTGAACAAGGAAAAAATTAGTGAATAGATATATTACTGCTTTGTTACTGCAATCAGCAGAGGGTATGTTCATAAAAAAGTAAAAAAACAACTTATTCATTTGGTTGCCTGACACAAGTATTTTAAACCCTTGTTATCTAAAGATCGCGAAAAATATAGGTAGGATTGACATAGATGTGTCAGACAGCCAGGTTACGATATCTTTTACTCCATTCTCTTATTCCCCAGTTTTCCAATTATCTTGTGTTTCAAAGTCAGTTATCTTCATTGTCCCTTCCCAAGGACCTTTGCCAATTAACTCCATATTATAGCTGACCCAACTAAGATAGCCATTTTTCATACCATTTTGTCTCCATTTTTCTAAGATTGGAGCTACATGAACTTCTCCTGACGATCTATAGTCCTGACGTACTGCCCAAAACATATCCCATCCGCCAGTATGATGCGAAAAGCTATAGTGTTTATATGCACTGCCATCATGATACGTCTCACCAAGATATTTTCTATTATCGTGCTCATGCCACTCTTCTGGTGTCCGTGAAGAGTTCTCAATTATATAGTTTTCACTCCAGCCTGATTGCCATATGTCTTTACATTCTGATTTCTTAGCACAGGGACGAGCTGATACCTTAGGTCCAGATACCCAGTGGTTATACTCGCTTTTGAAGTTATGCTCAACTCTTCCTTCAATCGTAACGTCTTGATGTACATCGTCGAGCCTAAGGGGCTCATTCCAAGTTGGTGGAGCATACTCATTCACATATCCAGCAAAACCGCCTGTTCCATCTACATGAACAGTTAAAGCTTTGGCATCGGGTCGAGCCGTTACAGCGACATAATCTCCTTCGAACTTGGGCGATTCCCATGTAAGAGTCCTATTAAAATTGACTCTTGGTCCTGGTCCTGATTGATTATACTGAATGAAGCTATCTATTTTGGATTGCTCAACCAAGCTATTCCAGTCTACCTCGCTAAGACCCGAACCAGAATTTTCACCTAAAGGCTGTTGCTCCAGCGGCACTCCACGAAGAGAGTTGTTTCCAGCAATAGCAAGGAAATTGACGTTTTCAAAGGTATGAGCAACCTCTGCATCCTTGGAGGTATCTTCTTGGAGCTTTATTTGAACTTGATCGTTGCTCAAGTTATTGTATCTAAGTGATACTGGATCAATTCCATCAGAAGTTGCTGTTGAAGCCAAAAATACAGGTGGCTCAGAGAAGTTATTCTTAAAGTCAACAGTCTGCCATTTATGATTAATGCTATCACCAGTTTGCCCTGCTAAATAATTGTTTTGACTCCAGTTGCCGTTTCCAGCATCAATAGCAAACCAACCAACAGTTTCAGTTGCGTGACCAGAGTAGTTGAGAGCTTCTTCCTTTTGCATAGTGATTTGAAACCCG
>JBCCDL010000099.1:0-11846 GCA_039030815.1 Cyanobacteria bacterium P01_A01_bin.83
AGGTCTTGAACTCTTAACAGAGGTTGTTTAGTAGTTATAATGTCAGCCTCCTCCTCGGCAACCGCCTGAAGGTGCAATGCTGCATCTAATAAAGACTTAGTATATTCATGCTGTGGGTGATAGAGAATTGAATTGACATCTCCCGTTTCCACCATTTTGCCCTGATACATGACCGCAATGCGATCGCAATACTCCCCCACCATCGCTAAATCATGAGAAATTAACAACAATGCCAGATCCCGTTCACTACAAAGGCGAGTTAACTCATCTAAAATTTCTGCTGAAACCGTAACATCGAGGCTGGTTGTCGGCTCATCTGCCACAATTACTTTGGGGTTAAGCAATAAAGCTAGAGCGATCGCTACTCGCTGACGCATTCCACCGCTAAATTCATGGGGATATTGTCCCCAGCGATCTGCTGGGATTTTCACTGTCGACAAAGTTTCGATGCCCAGCTTTTTGGCAGCAGATTTGGATAGATGAGGTTGATGAGCTTTGATTGTTTCTAAACAATGATCGCCAATGGTCATTAAAGGATCTAAGCGCGTCATCGGGTCTTGAAACACTAAAGCAACTACTTCTCCCCTAAACTGGCGTAATTGGGCTTGATTTAGCTCAAATACCGATTTATCCTCAAATATTGCCTTACCTGTTACCTGACTTCCTGGGGGTAACAGACGCATAATTGCTCGCCCTAAAGTAGACTTACCACAACCAGACTCCCCTACTAATCCTAGTTTCTCCCCTGGCTGCAACTCCAACGAGACATCATCTACTGCCCAGATAATATCTTGCTGAGATTGATAAGGATAAGCCACTCGCAGATTAGCGACAGACAATAGGGCTTGAGTCATAGTCTGAGTCATGGTGTTTAGCGATCGCACAATAGTTAATTAATCGCATTGTAATCAGCTATTAGTTAAATTGCCTATAGAACCCATTTGAGATCTTTTGATTTGGATCGAATACTGGAGTTTTTTTGTTCTTCGTCTCTATTTTACCTACTGTTGAAAGGCAATATCCATCAACAGATTGCGCGTTAACGCTACTAGTAATACCGATTGTAATTATTAGTATCCGCAGTATTGATTTTATTTTTAGTAAGCGAACTTGGCGAACAAATAACTGATAAATTAATGACATAGCAAATAAGACGGATTAATTCCAATGCTTTTTAGGATATGAATTGCCAGGTTGCTAATTTTTCAATTCAGGCTCTAATAATACTGGCTTATTGAGATCGAGCATTATTTCATAATTTGCTGTTGGCGATGCTTGTCTCAAAACATAATTTATTTTTAATCTAGTACTTTTTTGTTGTATTTGAAACTGAATAGTTCCATCTAATAACTGTCCAGTATATTTAGATCTATTGATAAAAAATGATGACAGAATAATTACTACGCTTTTAAGTGTATTCCCAATTTATGCAACCACTATGTTGATTATCTTTATGATTCACCTACTGCTCAAGAAATTTTTAACCAAATTACAGAATCCATTTCAATAGTTGCTACTTCAGAATTTTTGGGAGGTAAAGATTTTGGAATGCTAGAAAGCACTCTACAGTATCCTCTTGTTGCATTTGACGTAAATATATTTAGTGGGAGGAAATAAAGTAACTAAGCCAACAAACAAACCTCTATATTGTATAAAATGCTCATGGTTGAATTATCTTAATTGTCATCATACCTGAGCAGTTTTCTAATACAGTTTCCAATCAAAAAAAAGAGCAGCGTAACTTTTTGTTAAAAGTATCTTCTTGATCCAAATCAATTAATAAGTAATTTCAACTAGAAAATATTAGATATTTAGTATTCATTAAAATTATTAAAAGCCAATTTAGTTTTAATCACCTAAGTGTCCCAAAGTAACCAGTATAATTTTTGACTATGCTATTGTTTTTTCGACACATTAGTTAATTTCAAATAGTTGAATCTAACTATGGCTCTTTGATCTTCATCAAGCTTTAATAGATGTTATATAGCTTAAATTGCAATTGTCAGTGACGGCGATCGCATTTTAACTATGATTCTTATTTTTTATGTTTTATAGGTTGTAACATTCAAAGGTAAAGTAACCAATTATCGGACAATTTAATAGAAGAATTAGATGTCAGTATCGATGCCGAGAATGTCGTCACCGCCGAAGTAATCTTTACTCCCGAATCCAACTTTGCCACCACCACCGTAGAACATACCGTAACCGCAGGAGATGAAGAAGTAGTCGACGAAAATGGCAACCCCATCGACCAACCAATCAACCCAGATGCTGACCCCTTTGAAAGAGAACTAAGTGGAAGCGATGGCGATGACGAAATTACCCTGAGTTACTCCGATAGAGGAGCAAACGGTGGGTCTGGAGGAGACTATATTCTGGGGAACAATCGCGACAACATTCTCAACGGTGGGGCAGGTAACGATACCATTTTTGGCTATGATGGCAACGACACCATCATTACAGGTGCAGGAAACGACAAAGTAGATGGAGGAGACGGTATCGATACGGTGGTCTATGATGATGTCGTTTACCAAGGCAATAACAGCATCAATCTAAGTCGAGCAGGCAATACCGTCAGCTATAACGGCATCGATACTCTAACCAACATTGAATTGATCAAGTTTGCTGATGTCACAATTGGTGGTAGCAATTTACAAGTTATTCCCACCGTAGAAGTAGTAGGCAGTGATAGTAATCTTACGGTTATTGAAGGGAAGTTAGCCCAGGTAAGTTTTGAACTTGATACTCCCGCACCCGTAGATGTTGTTTTGGACTACAGCACCAGTGATCTTGATGCGGTTGCTGGTAATGACTACGTCGCTACATCAGGGATGCTAACCATACCCGCAGGTGAAACTATGGGTCTGGTAACCATAGAAACCTTAGAAGATGAAATTTATGACCAGAGCAATGAAAGCTTTGCCTTGAATCTAACAGGGTTAACAGGGGCGACTTTCTCTAACCAGAAGAGGGAGTTGGAAGTAGGGATCGTAATCGAAAACCTAGAACCAGCTTTAACTCTAAATGGTACACCAGATCCTGATCTACTACAGGGAAGCAATAATGATGACATCATTCAAGGTAAAGCAGGTAATGATACCATTCGTGGTGGTGCATTAGATGATGGGATTCAAGGTAATGCTGGCGATGACACTCTCTGGGGTCATGCTGGCAATGATACGATTAATGGTGGTGCAGGTTTTGACCGTGTCTTTATTCAATCTGACAGCAACATCACCCTAAATGATACTCTCCTTACAGGGGATGGTACAGATACACTAATTAGTATTGAAGCGGCGAATCTCTATGGTAACGATGATGCTAATTTAATTAATGCCATCAACTCCAATAACATCAAGACCTTTATTCAAGGCAATGATGGTAATGATACCATTCGTGGTGGTGCATTAGATGATGGGATTCAAGGTAATGCTGGCGATGACATTCTCTGGGGTCATGGCGGCAACGATACGATTAATGGTGGTGCAGGAAGCGATCGCATTTTTGTTCAATCCGATAGCAACATCACCCTAACTAATACCCAAGTTACAGGGGATGGTACAGATACACTAATTAGTATTGAAGCGGCAAATCTTTATGGTAACGATGATGCTAATTTAATTAATGCCATCAACTCCAATAACATCAAAACCTTTATCAAAGGTAACGATGGTAACGATACCATTCGTGGTGGTGCTAAAGATGATGGTATCCAGGGTAATAACGGTGATGATACTCTCTGGGGTCATGGCGGCAACGATACGATTAATGGTGGTGCAGGAAGCGATCGCATTTTTGTTCAATCGGATAACAACATTACTCTAACTAATACCCAAGTTACAGGGGATGGTACAGATATACTAGTTAGTATTGAAGCGGCAAATCTCTATGGTGGCGATGGTGCTAATTTAATTAATGCAACTGGCACTAATAAGATCAAAACCTTTATTCAAGGCAATGATGGTAATGACACTATCCGTGGTGGTGCTAAAAATGATGGGATTCAGGGCAATAACGGTAACGACACCATAATTGGTAACGGTGGCAATGATACGATTAATGGTGGTGCGGGTGATGATTTGATCCAGGGAGATAGGGGTAATGACAAGCTGATTGGTGGTGGCGGTAATGATGTCTTTGCTCTTCAAGCTAATTCGGGGTCGGATGTGATTGTGGATTTTAATGATGGGATTGATTCATTTAGGTTAGCTAATTCTCTGGCTTTTGCTGATTTGGGAATCAGTGATAACATCGCAGGAGACGCTGCCTTTATTCGTGATTTGAGTAATGGTAATCAACTGTTGGCAACGGTTAATAATGTTAGTGCTGTTGATTTGACTGTTGCTGATTTTATTTAGGTTTGATGTTGAATCAAGGTAAGTTCGACAAAATTTATAAAAGCCAAGCCCAGAAAAAGTTTTCTGACACTGTTTTTCATTGCTTTGATTCGAGTCAATACGGTCAATCTGGTTACTTATCAATAAAAATTATCAATATTTTTTGCTAGATACAAGCCACTTACAAAAATTCCTTAGCCGCAGGACACAGCTCAACTAATTGGCAGACATGGCATAGAGGCTTGCGGGCTTTACAAACTGCTCGACCGTGGTAGATGGTACGAATTGAGTAGTTTTCCCATTCCGATTGGGGTAGTAACGCCATCAGGTCTCGTTCAATTTGCAGCGGTTTATCTGATTTAGTTAGCCCCCAGCGATTACTAAGGCGTTTGACATGGGTATCTACCGTCACTCCCTGTATGTTGCCAAAAGCGTGTGCTGAGACGACATTGGCGGTTTTGCGGGCTACTCCTGGTAACTTTAGTAGCTGTTCCATCTGGCTAGGTACCTCACCCTTAAAATCAGCGACGATCATCTGACAGGCACCCTGGATATTTTTGGCTTTATTACGATAAAAGCCAGTAGAACGAATCAGAGATTCTAACTCAGAGCGATCGCAACTGGCAATAGCTTCCGCATCGGGAAACTGGGCAAAAAGCTGTGGTGTAACTTTGTTTACTCTCTCATCGGTACATTGTGCTGAGAGAATCGTAGCCACCAACAACTGTACAGGAGTCTCGTAGTTTAAACTACAGGTGGCTTCGGGGTACAGTTGGGTCAAAAGGTCAAAAATTAAAAGCGATCGCACTTTTATTGCTTTACTAGGCGATCGCTTTTGTTTACTAGACTTGTGTGCCATACTTTAAGGCATGTTACTGGAATAAGTTTTGGAAAAACGCTAGGTTAACTGTATCGCGAACGATGATAAAGACACCTAGGCTAAGTAGCAAGACTAAACCAGTTTGCATAATGCCATCCTGCAACTTGCTGGGTAATGGCTTGCCTGTAACTCCTTCTACAGTTAAGAAAGCTAACTGACCACCATCTAAAGCGGGTAAGGGCAAAATATTAATAATTGCCAAGTTGATACTAATTAACGCTCCAAATTGAAACAAGTTACCCAGATCATTACGCGCCAATTCCGCACCTACAGCTACAATCGCTACTGGCCCTGCTACCTGTTGAGCATTTTCTTGAAAATTGCTGATCAACTGCCAAAAGCCTTTAACTGTTAACTGCACAATTCTTTGGAATTCATTGGCACCAGCGGTAAATGCTTCCACAATATTGGCAGCGCGACGACGGACAATATCTCCATTTGGTGCTAACATTACCCCAATTTTACCTTTGCCATCTTGACCAACATTTGGTTTGACATCAAGAGTCAAAATCTCTTGATCTCGCTTTATAGTCAAGCTCAACTTCTGATTGGGAGATTTTTGAATTAGGCGACGCAAATTTTCCAGCGCATCAGCAGAATCTCCTAACTCAACATCATCTATTTTTAAAATAATGTCACCGGGCTGCATACCTGCTTGAGCAGCGGCTGATTCAGTCTCACTCAACAGTTGAGGTACTAAAACTCCTGATTGATAGTTAATTTCTTGGAACCCAATTGTAACGGCTTGACCGACTAGAAGGAAATAAGCGAAAATTAGATTGGCAATTACCCCTGCACTAATTACAATTGCTCGATCCAATACGGGACGATTGCGTAATAGGTTAGGATCATCGGGTGGAATTGTACTATCGGGATCATCATCAGGAAAACCTACGTAACCACCTAAAGGAATCGCCCTAAAAGCATATTCTGTTTCTGAACCCTGATATTTTAAAAGAGTTGGACCAAATCCAATTGAGAACCGATTCACTCGAATTTTTTGCAACCGTGCTGCTGCAAAATGACCAAACTCATGAACTGCGATTAATAAGAGTACGACTGAAATTGCCGCTATTACTGACATATTTTAAAAATATTCTATTTATAAATGTTTAGTACGATTTACTATTTTAGAACATTCTTATGCCCATCTCAGTACTATGAAGGGTTTGACTATGAATAATGATTTAATTTGGCAGCAAAACAGCCTACAATCTGATAATAGAGATAACTTAAATGCGATCGCTCAGTGGTGGTCAAGTTTGGCTGGTCAAGAAATTACTTGGCAACAAAGATTGATCCCTGACAGTAAAGATTTGCAAGATATTGATTGGCAGCCCCAAAAGTTTGATGAGCATTTGGTTTTGGACTCAGCGCAGATCAGGGGCATTACCCTGTTTTGGCATTCTCCCAAAGCTTTAACTGAACGCAATTTGACCCCCAATAAGCTGCAATTAAACTTACCTAATCAAACACTATATATTTTTCCGCAATCTCAATCTCAAGTATTAGTTAAGGTGAGTTTGCCCAAAATAATATACCATAAGCTAAATCTCTCAAATCCTCACTTAGCAGCAACTATCAAAGATGGTCAGGGCATTATTTTGCTGCGAGATGAAATTAAAAAATTAGAAATTACGGTGACTTTAAACCAACCACAGATCGCTCAATTACTAGAGTCTCTCCAAATTAAAGATAATCATTCAATGAGCAATGAACAATGAACAACGAACAATCCCGAGTTACCTTTAATAATTAAGGACTGTTCACTGTTTACTGTTCACTGATAAAATTACCTAAAACAATAACTAATGAATCAATTTTGGGATCGAGTCCTCAAATTTTGTCAAGAGACTACCTCTACTATTAGCGATCGCCTGATGTCAGATTTTGGTAAAATCCAGGCACAGCAAAAGGAAGATGGCAGCTTAGTTACCCAGGCGGATCAGTGGTCAGATCAACAAATTAGAGATGCGATCGCCAAAACTTTCCCTGAACATGGTGTGCTGACGGAAGAAACGGTACATATATTTCCTGATAATGACTGGTGTTGGGTTATCGATCCGATTGACGGCACAACTAATTTTGCTCGTGGTGTTCCCCTCTGGGCAATTTCTCTGGGACTACTCTATAAAGGAACTCCTGTTTTTGGCTTTGTTTATGTTCCCACCGTTAGACAAGCGTTTCATGGCTTTTGGTATGGTGACTCTGGATTAACTGGCTATGAAGGTGCGTATATGAACAACCAGCCCATTAAGACCAGTCGCGAATATCCCAGCGGAACTCAGCTATTTAATCTTTGCGCCCGCAGTAAAGCAATTTTAAAATCACCTTTTCCCTGCAAAGTTAGAATGCTGGGAGTTGCTAGCTATAACTTACTCCTGGTAGCTGCGGGAGTAGCTATGGGAGGAGTAGAAGCAACACCCAAAATCTGGGATATTGCGGCAGTATGGGTTATTATCAAGGCGGCTGGCGGCGAATTAGTCTTTATCGATGGTCGCTCTCGATTTCCCTTGCAGCCTGGTGTGAACTATAGTCATACTTCTTTACCAAGCTTGGGAATCTGTCGTCAGGAATTAATTCCTCAATTTATGCCTTTGGTAAAATGCATTTTGCCTGTGAAGCAATAGTCATCAAGTGCCACGGTCGTTTAATTATCTCAACCTAAACTGAAGTCAAATAAAGTTGGTAAGTCTGATTGCTATGGGGGAGCATTGAAATACTCTCTTACAGGACTTAAGAGAGTATGTAAACGTTACTCCGCCTTTTTAAAGCGGAGCCTGCGTTCACTTCGTCAATACTAAAGATTATGCATCAAGTTGCAAGATTTCAATCCCATTAATTAAGGGATTTTGCACATCGTGTATAAACTCAATATTAAGGGTGCCATCATCCACTGTGAGAGTATTGCTGATTACACCACCAACTAAATGACCAAATTGATTGGACAAGTCCACATTATCAAGATTGCTGGGTACGCTGCCTTCTAGAGCAAGATCAAACACTCGCGCACCAGGATCTTGGGTACCACCCCAGCCATTGCCCATGTAGAGACGCACTTCATAGGAACCGCTTGCAGGGACATCAAAAGCCCACTGCATTTCAGACCCTCCAGAACTATCCCAACGCTCGGTATCAAAAATTCCACCAGGGGTAGAGTTGGGAACCGTTGCACCAGGTTCTACCGCAGCAAATGAAGCTGTATCATTACTGCCAGGATTAACTAAAAATGGACTGTTATTATCTACAGTATCTGCCGACCAAGCGAGACCGCCATCGACTGCGGCAACTTGCGATCCCCCTGCGTTTACGCGATAAAGTACGGTTGCGCCTGATATGTCGTCATCGGCAATCGTTACCGTTGCTGTATCCGCTGTGCCGAATAAGATATTGCTATCGCCAGCAGAAATAGTATCGAGGGTAACGATTACATCTTCGATACTTTCTACCTCTTGATCGTCGAGGACTGTAACATCAATTGGTGCCGATAGATCTCCTGCAACGATGGTAACTGTTTCGGTAAGAGCTTCGTAATCTTGGTCGGCGATCGCGGTTCCTGCAACTGTATAGCTAATTACAGTGTCAGTGCTGGCAACCTCACTCAGACTAACGGTAAACAGTCCATCGACATCAGGTTCGGCAGCGTTTTGCGTGGTAACAATTGACACTTCATTCTGAGTAGGAGCATCATCATCGACAATCGTTACTGTTGCCGTATCCGCTGTGCCGAATAAGATATTGCTATCGCCAGCAGTAATGGTGTCGAGGGTAACGATTACATCTTCGATACTTTCTACCTCTTGATCGTCGAGGATCACAACATCAATTGGTGCCGATAGATCTCCTGCAACGATGGTAACTGTTCCTGTAAGAGCTTCGTAATCTTGGTCGGCGATCGCTGTTCCTGCAATACTGTAGTTAATTACGGTGTCTGTACTGGCAACCTCGCTCAGACTAACGGTAAACAGTCCATCTACATTGGGTTCAGCCGCATTTTGCGTGGTAGCAATTGACACTTCATTCTGAGTAGCTGAATCATCATCTTCAATCGTGACCAAAGCTGTGTCTGTACCAATTGCAGCGTTTGAACTAACACCAGTAACATTGATGGTAAATGCTTCGTCGCTTTCGGTGAAAGTATCTTGCAGAATATCAATTAAAAATGTTGCATCTGATGAATTTTCCGCTATTGTTAGGGTATCTGTGTAAATACCCGTAGCTTGATCAAAAGTTCCTGCTAAGTATACATAATCTAATTCAGGAGTTGCTGATTCTGGAATGATCTCGAATGTGACATCTACTGCCTCGCCGTTGGGTACGGTAATATCGGTCAATAGTGAAATTTGTACCTGAGGATCGGCTTCATTGATAGTGTAAGGTCCACCGATAATTGAGACGGTAGGTGTTGAGGGAGTACCACCGTCAAGTTGGATGATTTCTATCCCGTTAATCAAGGGATTTTCGACACCGTGTAAAAAATCTATATTCAGAGTTCCATCATTTACATTGACAGTGTTACTAATTAACCCTCCAACTTGATGACCAAATTGGCTGGATAAATCTATATCATTGAGATTATTGGGTACGCTGCCTTCTAGAGCAATATCAAAAACTCGTGCCCCAGTTTCTTTGGTACCACCCCAACCATTGCCCATGTAGAGACGCACTTCATATAAACCCGCCTCAGGGACATCAAAACCCCACTGCATTTCAGCTCCCCCAGAACTATCCCATCGTTCGGTATCAAAAATAGCACCAGGAGTGGAATCAGGAACCGACACTCCAGGTTCAACTGCGGCAAATGAAGCTGTGCTATTACTACCAGGTTCAACTAAAAATGTACTGTTGATAGCTTTGGTATCTGCCGACCAAGCAAGCCCCCCATCGACCGCCGCTATTTCAGAGCCACCTACGTTTACTCGATAAAGTACAGTGGAGGTATTACCAGTGGAGTCATCATCCTCAATCGTGACTGAGGCTGTGTCCGCACCAATCTGTGCATTGGAACTAATACCAGTAATATTAACTGTAAAAGCTTCTTCGTTCTCAACGATATTGTCTGGCAAAATATCTATGATAAAGTTGACGTCCGATAGATTTTCCGCAATCGTAATAGTATCGGTATAGACCCCTATCTGACTGTCAAAACTAGCAGTGGCTGATAGGTATTCGTAATCCAGTTGTGGAGTTGCTGTTTCTGGAACAATTTCAAAAGTGATATCTACGGCTTCGCCAGCAGGCACCTGAATATTGCTGGTGAGGGAGATCTGGATTTGAGAATCGGCTTCACTAATAGTGAAAGCACTGTCAGCGATTGAAACAGTGGGCATCTGAGGCGTGCCGTCACCAATTTGTAAGATTTCAATACCGTTGATCAGTGGATTATCCTCAATATCATGCAAAAACTCAATATTTAGTATTCCATCAGTTACATTGACCGTATTGCTAATTAATCCACCTATCTGATGACCGAACTGTTGGCTGAGATCAATATTATCTAAATTAGGGAAGCTAGAGACTGGCTGTCCTTCAAGTACCACGTCAAATACCCGTTCCCCAGAAGCGCTGGTACCGCCAAAACCATTGCCCATATAAAGCCGAACTTCATATAACCCCGCTTCAGGGACATCAAAACCCCACTGCATCTCAGGTGCCGAAGCTTTATCCCAACGTTCAGTATCGAATATTGTACCAGGTACAGAGCTGGGAACGGTGACACCAGGCTCTACTGCCGTGAATGAAGCTGTATTATTACTACCAGCTTGGATTAAAAAGAGGCTATTGTTGCTCGCAGTATCTGCCGACCAGGCAATTCCACCATCAACTGCGGCTATTTCAGGGCCACCTGCGTTGACGCGATAAAGCACAGTAGATGATGAATCTCCAGTGGCAGTAATCTCAATATCATCAAAAATTGCTTGAAAAGTGTTGGCTTCGGGTTGACCCATATTGCTCGCTAATAAACCAACGGCTAAACCACTAGTTTGCCCCTGGACAGTGTAGTTGCCGAGGATTGCATCGAGGACATTTGTACCGCTGAGGTCAATAGCATTACCAGATACAGTATTAGTAGTACCATCTCCAAGTTCATAGGTAACCGTTGGTGTAGCTGTTGCTGCACTAGGATCTATCTCTAACTCAAAAAATATTTTTTGGTTATCTGGAACTTGAAATAGATCATCAGCCTGAATAAATGATGAATTTAGAACAACATCATTATCTTCCAGTAAAATCTGGACTTCCCCAGCAGTATCTTGTACCGCTACAATCTTGAGATAGTTACTTTGATCTCCAGTACCTAAATATCCTCCTATTTGCTGAGAGGGTCCTGTAAAAAAGTTAGCTGGATTAAATACCGTCCATTTGACTGTAAAGGTTTCGACCGTTGGAGTGGTCGAAACCCCCGTATGAAACAAATATTCCCCGTCATTATTGCTGGCAAAGGGACTGCCATTGGAAACAAATTCTATAACAGTTGTGCCACCCCCTGCGGCGGTAGTAAATTTGACATTGTCAAGCTTGATAATTTGATCGGGAAAAGTAGCAGGCTCTTGAAAAAATTGCTCAAAATCTGTGGTGCCATCAATCATGACACCAGTTAATCCCCCACCATACCCGTTGGGTCCAGG
>JBCCDL010000100.1:0-11779 GCA_039030815.1 Cyanobacteria bacterium P01_A01_bin.83
AAAACTTCTGACAAAGGCACAGCTTGCTTCGCTGTGCAAGCGTCGCGAAGAGAACGGCGCTGAACGGGGCGTATGCCCCATCGTCTTGCTTTGCAAGACTGGAACGCTTTGCGTTCGTCCATCGTCTTGCTTTGCAAGACTCTGAGGCGAAAGCCTCTGTACTTGAGCCATTCGGCTCTGTGCCGCATGTAGGCGTGACGTGCGTGACGTGCTTAGAGATGAATTTGTCCCTCTGATTAAAAGTGTACTTTGGTAATCGGATTTAGGATTAGATAAATCAGATAAATTAAAGTTTGCTTGATCACAATCCAAAAATTAAAAGCCAAAAGAAAAAGATGCCACGATATCTCAAAAATTACTCCTTGAATTATCTTGGCATCCTTGACTTAAAATACTAAATCAGATGATGCCGACACTCGGTAACTGCTGTTTGAATCGATCAATCATCTAAGCCTGTTGCCAAATCTCTGGCAGTTTTATCATCTAAAATCATATTCTCATCATCACTAATGTTTTGGTAAGAACGGCGAAGATTGGCTTCTGAATTAGTATCAACATCCTCTGCTAAACGATAAGATTCAAAATCATCACCATAGCCATAAACTGCATTGCTCCGCATTCCTGAGTCTAAATCGCTACGACCATTCATAGGCTCTTCCAGAGTATTAAATCCTGTTCCTGCTGGGATTAAACGACCAATAATCACGTTTTCTTTCAAGCCTCTGAGCCAATCAGACTTCCCTTCGATTGCCGCCTCCGTCAAAACTCTAGTGGTTTCTTGGAAAGAAGCTGCCGAGATGAAGCTATCAGTATTGAGAGAGGCTTTAGTAATGCCAAGCAAAACAGGTGTGTATTGAGCAGGAGCCCCACCTGTAATTGACATTGCTTCATTTACCTGCTCGATTTGTCGCAATTCTAATAGTTCGCCAGGGAGAATAATCGTATCACCTCCATCATCGATTCTGACTTTAGCAGTCATTTGCTTGACAATGACTTCAATGTGTTTGTCTGAAATATCAATTCCTTGGCTTTGATAAACAGACTGAACCTGACGAACTAAAAAGAGCTGTGCTTTTTGTAGCCCAATTAAAGAGGCTTCATAGCAGCCTTTTTCGGGCAAATGGTAGTTGAAGTGCGTTTCTAAAATCTCATGAGGATTAGCAGGTCCATCGGTTAGTGGTTCTCCCGCTTCGACAATTTGACCATCACTAACAATGGAATTTTGACCAGGCTTAATAGGATAGTCACTTACTACCCCATCATCTTCAATGATTTTAATGTCTACAGTTTCGTTTTCTTCGTATACTACCTGGCAAACTCCAGAGCTGCGGCTCAGGATACATCCTTCTTTTGGTTTACGAGCTTCAAGTAGCTCTTCAATTCGAGGTAGACCTTGGATAATGTCTCCTGTTTTAGAACGCTCAAATACTAGTAGCACTAGGTTATCACCACGCTGTACCAAATCTCCATCATCAATGTGCAATACCGCACCTTGAGATACACGGTAGGGGCGGGTATGACGCAGGACTATATTGGTTTTACCCTCCTTGTCATTTATAGCTACTACCTGACCCGAATCTTCTATTCTGACACTGTCGCTTAGTTTGCTACCAGATACTAATAGATCCCCTGGTTTCCATTTACACTCGCTCTGGGTGATTTCTAATTCGTGACTCACTAAGTCGCTGTCACGAACAATCAAGATGCGACGAATTGCTTCTGCTCCCTCGCGAATCCCTTGAACTTCTCCAGCAGATTTACAAAGAATTTCGGTACGAGCAATAGTTGCTCCTTTAGCAATCTCTTGACCATCTTCAACCAGCACTCTGGTTTGAATTTCTCCACTATGAGGATCAACATCTGTGTCTCTTCTCAACACCAGAGATTCTAAAATTACCATTTGCAGTGTATGGATATCAGAACCTTCCTCTTCTGGAATTAGTTCGATATCAGCACTTAGATTAGCAATTACATCGTTTTCTTCGGTAGTTTCAATTTCCAAAACTAGTTGAGTGCTTAACAAAGATAAGCTACTTACAGATTTAACTCTCTCCCCATCTTTATAAAAGATTCTCTGTACCGAACGCAGCTCAATTTGGCGACCATCATCTTGGTTAATTGACGCCTGAGAGGGAATTGAAGGCTTGTCTGCTACTTCAAATTCTTGGACAGGACGCAAGATCAAAGCTATGCCTTCGGTAGTTTCAATTACTTCGCCATATCTTAACTCAGTAGTTACTACTCCTGGTAATACTTCGGTTCCTGGTTGAATTAGCTGCTCGTGCCATTCACTCTTAGGATCGTCAAGCTGATGAATTTCCCCTGGCTTAATAATTATTTCCCGCAAAATATCGTTTTTCTGAACAACTTCAGCAATTCCTGAAGATTGACAGAAGATATCTTTTACTACCTCTGTCCCTGCCTCTACATATTCACCATCTTCAACAATTAGCAGGGAAATATCCTTGTTGACTTCATGACTTTCCTCAGGAATCCAAAGCAAGGTTCCACCTTGTTCTACCTCATAACCCTGCTTACGATTACCTTTACCTACAGTAACACCCCCGTACTTAACAATGCCACCTGTTTCAGTACGATAAAAATCGTCAATTAACTCAGCAACGATTTGCTTGTTCTGAACCTTAGTTCCAGGCGCTGTTTTTAGCAAAAATTTACGATCATCGGCAGTATAAATAATATACTGCTCCCGACCACCATCGCTTTCAATTTTGACCTTTGCTTGGTCTAGAGATACTGAAGCAGTGACTATTTCAATTTCGCGACTGTCAGGAATCATTCTGACCACGCCGCCATTGGCAGCGGTTAATTTAGTTTGAGCCAAGATATCCCTTGGCTTTACTTTATCGCCATTTTTGACCAAAGCTTCTGCTCCAGGAAGTAAGTTATAAACTTCTCCTGATAAGACCCAGAGTAACCCAGATCTTTGAGCAATACGGGTAGTATTGCCCTGACGATCTTTCTTGTCTTCAGGAACAAGATCGGCAAACACAATTTCGCCAGCTAGGTCAGAAGTTACGTCTTTTGCTGCTTTTTCAGTAGACTTCTGCATTTTAACCTTTGCCACTTCAACTAGTAGCTGACCCTTCTTAACCTCTTCCCCATCCTGAACGTAGATTAAAGAGCCTGCGGTTAATGCGGTATTTACCGTTTTACCCTTGTTAGGAATTAACTTAATATCCCCTACAGTTTCCACTTGATTCCTTTCGTCACCATGGCGAGTACGAATTTGTCGAGTAGTCAAGCCAGCGCCAAATTCTACTCTGCCATCGGCTTTGGCGCGAATTTGTCGAGCAACTTCTCCTGTGAAAACCCCTCCAGTGTGGAAAGTCCGCATTGTCAACTGGGTACCAGGTTCGCCGATAGATTGAGCCGCAATGATACCGACGGCTTCTCCCATATCTACCGTGTGTCCATGAGCCAAACTCCAGCCATAGCACTTTTGACATACAGAACGAGCTGCCTCACAAGTCAGAGGAGAGCGAACTAAGACCTCTTCAACACTATCGCCGATTTTCTGAGCTAACTCGTGATCAATATCTTGATTACGAGCCGCAACTAAATCTCCTGTTTTATCATGATGTACGTCTTTAGCAAGTACCCTCCCCAATAAACGATCTGAAAGGTGAATTAAGGTGCGATCACCATCTTTCATAGAACGGAGGCTAATTCCTCGTTGAGTACCGCAATCTACCTCTCTAACGATCACATCTTGAGAAACATCCACTAAGCGACGAGTTAAGTAGCCAGAATCGGCTGTCCTCAGGGCAGTATCAACTAAACCTTTGCGCGCTCCATAAGAAGAAATAATGTATTCAGTTACAGTCAATCCTTCGCGAAAGTTAGTTTTGATTGGCAAGTCAATAATTTCTCCTTGAGGATCAGCCATCAAGCCTCGCATTCCTACTAACTGACGAACCTGAGATAAATTACCCCTGGCACCGCTGAACGCCATCATGTATACAGAATTGAGGGGATCAGTAGAGCGAAAGTTAGTAACTACCTCATCCTTGAGATTTTCAGAGGTGCTATTCCAAGTATCAATTACTTTCTGAAAACGTTCCACTTCGGTAATTTCTCCCCGAGCATAGCGTTCTTCAGTCTCTCTAATTTCCGTTTCTGCTGCTTCTAAAAGATCGGCTTTGATTGGTGGTACTTTTAGATCATCTACACTAATCGAAACTCCAGCCACAGTTGCATACCGAAACCCTAACTCTTTAAGAGAATCAGCTACGGTAGCACTATGAGCTGAGCCATATTCCGTAAAGGCCGAAGCCATCAATTTTTTGAGACGACCTTTATCGACAATGTGATTATAAAATTTCATGTTTAGTTTTTCTAGTTGACCACTGCTAAAACTTCTTGACTTAAGACTACTGCTGCTTATGCTGCTGCGTTTAAAGCGTCTTGCACAGTTTTGTTGTAAATAATACGTCCGATAGTAGTATCGATATACTGGGCAATTTGTTCTCCTGTTGCGGATTTTCTGATAAATCTATGACGATAATACTCAATAGTGCTGCCGTCTGTTAGCTTTTCAGATTCTACAACTTCAATATCTGGCTCTTCGGTTACTACTTCTCCTTCGTATCGGAGCCAGACATGAGAATGAAGGTCTACCTGCCCCTGTTCATAAGCTTTGATGGCATCATCTAAATTACCAAAGCGCCGACCTTTTCCTTTAATTGCTTTTGGGTCTTCAGCAGTTAGATAGTAACAACCCAAAACCATGTCTTGAGACGGGGCGACAATTGGTCTTCCCGTTGCTGGCGATAAAATATTGTGACAAGCTAACATTAATAGTCTGGCTTCCGCTTGAGCTTCCAATGACAAAGGTACGTGAACCGCCATCTGGTCACCGTCAAAGTCAGCATTAAATGCGGGACAAACTAAAGGGTGTAGTTGAATTGCCCTACCTTCAACTAAAATAGGCTCAAACGCCTGAATACCCAAACGGTGTAGAGTTGGCGCTCGGTTTAGCATTACAGGATGTCCCGCAATTACCTCTTTTAAAACTTCATAAACACTGGGGTCATTGCGCTGAATCAATTTCTTGGCAGCTTTAATGTTATTAACCATGCCACTATTGATCAGACGGTGAATCACAAAGGGCTGGAACAATTCTATTGCCATCTCCCTGGGCAAACCACACTGATAGATTTTTAATTTGGGTCCGACTACAATTACCGAACGCCCTGAGTAGTCTACCCTTTTACCCAAAAGGTTTTGACGAAAACGCCCTTGCTTACCTTCAATAATGTCAGACAAAGATTTTAAAGGACGATTGTTTGCCCCCACAACTGTTCGACCACGGCGACCATTATCTATTAGGGCATCTACCGCTTCTTGCAACATCCGTTTTTCATTACGGACAATAATCTCAGGAGCAAGAATTTCTTGCAGTCTGGCTAATCGATTATTACGGTTAATAACTCGACGATAAAGATCGTTGAGGTCAGATGTAGCAAAGCGTCCACCATCTAGCTGTACCATCGGACGTAAATCTGGTGGAATGACGGGTATGGCATTAAGTACCATCCACTCAGGACGTGAACCTGTAGCCACAAAATTATCAATTACCCGTAGCCTCTTAATTAGCTTGGCTCTTTTTTGTCCTTTGGCATCACCAATTTGCTCTCTTAGTTTCTCCGCTTCTTCTTCTAGAGCTACTTCTTCCAAGAGCCGCTGTACTGCTTCAGCGCCAATTCCAACTTCTACCCCAACTAGTTCTGAATCTTCGCTATAAAGCTGATCTTCAATTTCAATCCATTGGTCTTCAGTGAGCAGTTGCTTTGCCGAGAGGTTTCCTGCATTACCAGGATCAAGTACTACATAGGCGTTAAAATAAACTACCTGTTCAACATCTCTTAGAGGCATATCCAGCAGAATGCTCAGGTAGCTAGGAATCCCTTTGAGATACCAAACATGGGTTACGGGAGCCGCTAGCTTAATAAAGCCCATACGGTGACGACGTACCCGCGATTCTGTTACCTCTACCCCACAGCGTTCGCAAACAATACCACGGTGGCGGACTCTTTTATATTTTCCACAGTGACATTCCCAGTCCTTAGCTGGACCGAAAATACGCTCGCAAAATAGCCCATCCATTTCGGGCTTAAGAGTACGATAATTAATCGTTTCAGGCTTAGTTACCTCTCCTACTAACTGACCATTGGGTAAGGTTCTTTCTCCCCACTGACGAATTCTCTCAGGAGAAGCAATGCCTATTTTGACGTAATCAAATCTTTGTTCTACTTGATTTCTCATTGATGAATTGAATTAAGAATTTGGGGACTGGAGATTGAAGATTTGCTATTGAGGGATAAGAAATGAAAGTATCAAAAACACAGCCTTCTTATCCCTGATCTTTCATTCTTATAATTAAACTTCTTCTGTCGTTTCTTCTCGCTGCAAGGATTCGTAAGTTGGTCTATTAGGAGTACGGCGGGGTGTATCTGCCATCAAGTCCACCTCCACATCGCGACTACTACCATCATCTACTGATTCAAGTTTATGTACCGCGATATCAAGACCTAAAGACTGTAGTTCGCGCATTAACACTTTGAAAGACTCAGGAGTACCAGGACGGGGAATGGGTTTACCCTTAACAATTGAATTCAAGGCTTCGTTACGCCCCTGCATATCATCTGACTTCACTGTCAACAGTTCTTGCAGAGTATAAGCTGCTCCATAAGCTTCTAAAGCCCAAACTTCCATTTCTCCGAAGCGTTGTCCACCCTGCTGTGCTTTCCCACCAAGAGGTTGCTGTGTAACCAACGAATAAGGACCTGTAGAGCGGGCATGAATTTTATCATCTACTAAGTGAACTAACTTGAGCATATAGGCTTTACCGACAGTTACAGGTCGATCAAACTTCTCTCCTGTACGCCCATCAAATACCTGAATTTTACCAGGGTTATTTTCGTCATATACCCAAGATTTTCCTGGTTTACGAGCTGCATCCTGAATCTTACCGTGTACAGTTTCTCTAGATGCTTCTTTACCATACATTTCATCAAAGGGCATCATTTTAAAGCGGGTAGCTAAATTCTCCCCAGCCCAACCTAAAAGACATTCAAATACCTGCCCTACGTTCATGCGAGAAGGAACGCCTAGAGGATTAAGAGCAATATCAATTGGTGTACCGTCGGGTAAATAAGGCATGTCTTCAATCGGCAAAATACGAGAGATAATTCCTTTATTGCCATGACGACCAGCCATTTTGTCCCCAACCTGAATCTTCCGTTTTTGTGCCACGTAAATTCGCACCACCATATTTGCTCCAGGAGGCAGTTCATCTCCTTGTTCCCTAGTAAAAACTCGAACGTCTACAACTCGACCCTTTTCTCCGTTAGGAACTCTCAAAGAGTTATCCCTCACGTCACGAGCCTTTTCACCAAAGATCGCTCTTAGCAATTTTTCTTCAGGAGGCTGATCTGATTCTCCCTTCGGCGTTACTTTACCAACTAAGATTTCTCCTGCTTCTACCCAGGCTCCAATATGAATAATACCCCGTTCGTCTAGATTACGGAGGGCATCTTCTCCCACGTTAGGAATCTCACGGGTAATTTCTTCTGGACCAAGTTTAGTTTGTCTGGCTTCAATCTCAAATTTTTCAACGTGAATACTCGTGTAGACATCATCATAGACCAGGCGCTCACTAATTAAAATTGCATCTTCGTAGTTGTATCCTTCCCAGGGCATATAGGCTACCAGAACATTTTGTCCTAATGCTAGTTCACCACCTTCGGTAGAAGAACCATCAGCCAATACCTGTCCTGGAACTACATCTTCCCCTGCATAGACTAGAGGACGTTGATTTAAACAGGTATCTTGATTAGAACGCTGATACTTTTGCAATTTATAAGTAATTTCTGCTCCAGGTTCTGGAGCATATAAACCGTTGTTGCCTGGTTCGACTCTAACTCTTACTACTTCGGCATCGACGTAAGTCACAATGCCATGGGTACGAGAAACTACAACCATTCCTGAGTCTCGAGCTGCCTGTGCTTCTAACCCTGTGCCTACCAACGGTCTCTCAGGACGCAGTAAAGGTACAGCTTGACGCTGCATGTTAGAACCCATTAAGGCACGGTTGGCATCATCATGCTCTAAAAAGGGAATCAAACTAGTGGCAACAGAGACAATCTGTACAGGGGAAATAGCTACGTAATCGACTTCTTCGGGATCACAGGTGGAAAATTCTCGACGATAGCGAATTGCAATAGTTTCACCCAAAATATAGCCATCATCATCGGTTGCTACATCGCCAGGGGCAACTCTCATGTCATCTTCCTCATCAGCAGTTAGATAGATAACATCTTCGTCTCGCAAAACTCGACCATTGTCTACGCGATAATATGGTGTGGCAATAAATCCATAGGGATTAACTCGAGCATACGTTGCTAATGAACCAATCAATCCTGCATTAGGCCCCTCTGGTGTCTCTACGGGACAGATGCGACCATACTGAGTTGGATGAATATCGCGAACGGCAAAACCAGCTCTTTCCCGAGTTAGTCCTCCAGGTCCTAAAGCAGAGAGGCGGCGTTTATGAGTAAGTTCAGCTAAGGGATTAGTTTGATCCATAAACTGAGATAGCTGAGATGAGCCAAAGAATTCTTTAATGGCAGCCACCAAAGGTTTGGGGTTAACTAAGGCTGCTGGAGTTAAACTATTAGCCTCGCTAACGGTCATTCTTTCTCTAATTATTCTCTCTAAGCGGTTCAAGCCAACGCGAACTTGGTTTTGTAGTAGTTCCCCTACAGAACGAACACGACGGTTTCCAAGATGATCAATATCATCGGTATTCCCACCATCAAATTCTAAATTAATTAAATATGCTACTGCTGACAAGATATCAGTAGTAGTCAATACTCTTGTTGTATCGGGAACGGTGAGACGCAATTTTTTGTTGAGCTTATAGCGTCCTACGCGCCCTAAATCATAACGTTTGGAATCAAAAAAGCGAGATTCTAAAAGCTGTTGACCCCCACTGACTGTAGGTGGCTCACCAGGACGTAATTTACGATATAATTCTAATAAGGCTTCTTCTTCGCTAGGATTTCCTTCCTTATCTAGGGTTTTTTGATAGAAGTCTGGATGACGTATCCCATCCATGATCTCATTGTCGCTTAAACCGATCGCCTTTAATAATACTTGAGCTGAAAGCTTGCGAGTCTTATCAATTCTGACCCAAACCAAGCCGTTTTTATCAGTCTCAAACTTTAACCAAGCTCCACGGTTAGGAATAAGAGAAGCTGAATAGGTTCTCCTCCCATTCTTATCTGTTTCCGCTTTATAATAGACCCCAGGTGAGCGCACAATTTGATTGACAATTACCCGTTCTGCACCGTTGATAATAAATGTACCGCGATCTGTCATTAAAGGAAGATCGCCGACAAAGACCTCCATCTCCTTAATCTCACCACTCTCTTTATCAATTAAGCGAGTTGGTACATATACCTGAACATTATAAGTACTATCGCGCCGCTTTGCCTCTTCCATCGAGTACTTTGGCTCTTTGAGACGATAGTTTTCTCCCATAAAATGTAGTTCAAACTTACCAGTATAATCTGTGATCGGAGAAAAGCTATTTAGTTCTTCTATTAATCCCTCTTCAAGAAACCAACGAAAACTGGAGCGTTGAATCTCAATTAGATCGGGTAGCAGATTGTAAGTCAAATTAGTCATGAAGATGATAGTTTTACTATGTTTTACTTCGGCTTAGAAATAAGGAAACTAGGGTTTTGAGAAAACTTTTATTATGATTTTTATAATTGAATGCCAAATAGGCGACAGGCATTGGCAGTTGTTTGAGCAGCAACCGCCTCAAGTGTTGTATTTCTGAGTCGCGACACATATTCTGCTACGTGAAGCACGTATGATGGCTCGTTAGTTTTTCCTCTCTTGGGTACAGGAGCTAAAAAAGGGCAGTCAGTTTCAATTAACAGGCGATCGCTTGGAACCATCTTCGCTGACATTTGAACCTGCTGCGCATTTTTAAAGGTAACAATTCCGCTATAGCTGATATAAAACCCTAAATCTAAGAACCATTCAGTTTCTATGTAGTCTCCTCCCCAGCAGTGCATTACCCCTTTGACGAAACCTTCATTTTGCCAAAAATCACTTAGCACTTCTTTTAACTTTTTCGCAGCATTTCGACAGTGAATTATTACTGGTAAATCTAGCTCCTTAGCTATTCTTAATTGTTCTTGCAAAACTAAAACTTGCTGCTCTTGATTAGTGGCTTTATAAAAATCTAATCCTGTTTCGCCGATAGCTACCACACGACTATCAGAACCTGCTAAAGTTTTGACTTCCGCAGCAGTTTCTGCTTGCCACTTATTTACGTCTAAAGGATGTAACCCAACTGCAAAAGACAGTTCAGGAAAGCGATCTGCTATTGCCTTTATTCCCTGAAACTCTTTCGGTTCGACACAAGAATGTATTAGATGAACTACACCTGCTTCCTGCCAGCGCTGTCTTAAAGCGTTTAAGTTCCCTTGAAAAACATCAAAGTTGATGTGAACATGGGTATCAACTAACTGCATTTATATCTTGTGTATTGTTTAACTGCTTGAATTTTGCACTATGCTCTAGAAATCTAAACTTCCTGATTCACAAGCTTCCTTAGTTAAATCAAAGCGCTTAGACTTAGATAATCGAAATTTCTAGGCAGCCGTTGCTTTTTTCAATACTCTTGCTATACGAGATTTCTTTCTCGCTCCATTGTTGCGGTGAAGCACTTTGCGCTTAACAGCCTTGTCAATTTTGCTGTATGCAGCCGACATAGCCTGCTGCACTACCTCCATATTTTCTGGGTTGGGTTCGGCTGTATAGGCTTCCACCGCACTAAAATATTTTTTAGTTAGAGTTCTAAGAGCAGACTTATACGCTTTATTGCGTAGACGATTGCGTTCTGCTGTTCTGATACGTTTGATTGCCGATTTAGAGTTAGCCACAGTTTTTAGACAGGATTTTGCTTTGTAAGTAATTCTAGAAAATAAATATAGAATTGGATTTTACAGTCTAGCAACTATTTTTAGCCAGTGTCAAGCAGATACTGCCGTTGCTGTTCAAACTTAGTTAGAGTATCCTGCAACTTCTGTCGAGACTATCAAGAAAAAAGCCAGTAACTATTGATTCACGTTAAGCTTAGGAAAATAGTGGTTTGATTACTGTAAAGATTTATATAATAAATTTAAGAGTAGTAGCTCACTTTCTGTGTAAAAGCTTAGATGGATATGGGGATCTCAATGCTGCGAATAATTGATCGGCAAACTGAGGCACAAACAGAATTAAAGCGCATCGGCGATCGCAATAATGGGGATGATGTTCAAACTCAAGAAATCGTGGTTCGCGAGATTGTAACTAACGTCAAGCAAAATGGCGATCGCGCATTACTCGAGTATACGGAAAAGTTTGATCGTCAAGTATATACCGTAGATCAGTTAAGGGTGAGCGGTTCTGAGCTGGACGCGGCGTATCAGCAGATCTCAAAAGATTTACTGCGTGCAATTCAGGTGGCTCATCATAAAATTGAAGCTTTTCATCGCCAAAGAGTCCCTAAATCCTGGGTGCAGTTTGAGGAAGATGATGTAGTTTTGGGTAAGCGTTATACTCCTGTAGATTGTGCAGGACTTTATATTCCTGGCGGCAGAGCATCTTATCCTAGCACTGTATTAATGAATGCGATTCCTGCCAAAGTTGCTCAGGTGCCGCGTATTGTGATGGTTACTCCCCCTGGAACAGATGGCAA
>JBCCDL010000101.1:0-11766 GCA_039030815.1 Cyanobacteria bacterium P01_A01_bin.83
CCAATTACCTTCGCAACGGCGATCGCAATTTAAAATCAAGCGTAATGAATAACTGTGGGGAAAACCTGTTACTTCAAGCCACAGCAAATCGCTTTCGGCTTCACAGCTAATTTTCTCTTCATCCATTAATTCAGCTTCCATTTGACCCATTGTTGCTTCTAACTGAGTCAATAAGCGATGAAAATCTAATAATTCTGCTTTAGTTAGCTCAATTGCCCAATCTTCTGTTCCCACTAATCCCTGATATTTAGAATTTTGGGGATGCCAACCAACACGCCAGCCATCCCCAGTTTTGATGATGCGTGACAATTCTTAACTTGATATGTAATTTACTTTGAGCTGTTAGTCACCAATGATCTCTGGTTGAGTCAACTCATCAGACATCTCGATGATGGCTCTAATTACAGGTTTCATGGTGGGATCATCAAAATTTTCTAGTTCTTCATAGCGACGGCGTTTGGCGCGATTAGCAACCTGTACTGTAATCCGATAGCGGTTAGAAGCTGCGCTCACTAGTTCTTCGGAACGATACATGATATGGGAGGAATTAAAAGAACTTTTTCTCTGCATTAACGGCGATGCCTCTTTGCTAAGTGTATTACTTGATGCAGACTTAACTACAAACCACTATTCTAACAAAGATCAATAACCTCTCAAGTTTTTAATCTTAAATAATTTCCCAAGCAATTAATAATTCACCACAAAAATGTTGAGTCTTCTGCTAAATTACCTAAAAAGGCGATCGCTATATCAAATATAGCGATCGCCTGAACGATATTTAAGGATGCTGAGAACTAAGAAAGTTTGGTCTACCAGTATCCTATAAGTTTTTATTGATCTATTTAGTGCTGACTTTATTAGCTTCAGAGGCATTGTAGCTTTTTTCTAAAAGCATAATTCTTTTTGCCTGAATTGATAAAGCTGACTTGTCTAAGGCGTTAGTGATTAACGCATCACTGGAAAATAAGCCTGCACCGTTAATAGTGAAAAATAGGAAACAGGCGGCATAAATAGCTGATAATTCTAGATAGGGAATACTTAAGCCAGCTACTAAAATGTGATGATACATGGCAACACACATAGTAGCAAAAAGACCTAAAGCTGCTGGTCGAGTAAACAGTCCCAAAATTAATAGAGGCGCGCCAATAAGCTCTGTAAAGGCGGCAACGTAACTAAAAAAGATGGGGAAGGGCAAACCAATATATGCCACATAGGCTTCAGCAAAACTTTCGATGTTTGCTAGCTTGTCAATACCATTGTGGATCATCATTATGCCCACGACGGCTCTTAAGATTGCCCAAGAAGTTTGTTGCCAAAAATTGGCGGTTATATTGGGACGAAAAACTTTGGTTAATAGAGAAATGTTGGTCATGATCTAAGAAATTTAATTTTTTAACCGCAAAAAGTTACAGAATTTGAACAAATATGAGAAAAATGATAATTGCGCAGCCAAAATCGCCACTTCAAAAACGCTGAATATAGCTTTAAGGCTCTGATTTATAAAACTTTGTTGCTCTATATTAAAATTTAACGCATTTTTTAAAGAATAGTTAAGCTATTTTAATAATTATCAAAATTAAATTTAATTACTAGGGTTACAAAATCCTAGAACGGCAGGTAGATTTTATAACCTAGCCTTAACCCCCCTCAAAGCCTTAAACTGAGATTTGCAGAAACTTTAAAATATTATTTAGACTGTGCGAAAAATAATTATTGCTGGTAATTGGAAGATGCATAAAAATCAGGCAGAGTCCCTGGCTTTTGTGCAGGAGTTTAAATCTGAGATTGCAGAAATTGAGTCTGGACGAGAAATTGTGCTGTGTATTCCCTATACTTCTCTGACCGCCATGTCCAAGATTCTTCATGGTAGCAAAATCATGTTAGGGGCTCAAAACATTCACTGGGAACCAGAGGGTGCTTATACTGGAGAAATTTCTGGTGACATGCTCACGGAAATAGGAGTAAGCTATGTCATCGTGGGACATAGTGAGAGAAGACAATATTTTGGGGACACAGATGAAACGGTTAACCTGAGGTTAAAAGCAGCTCAACAAAATGGCTTAAAACCAATTTTGTGTGTTGGAGAAACCAAGTCTCAAAGAGATGCAGGGCAAACCGAAAACATTATCGTCAATCAATTAAAAGCTGACTTAGTAGACATCGATCAAAATAATTTAGTAATTGCTTACGAACCAATTTGGGCAATTGGCACTGGTGATACCTGTGAATCCAAAGAAGCTAACCGTGTCATTGGCATCATTCGCCAACAACTAGACAATAAGAACGTGTCTATTCAGTATGGAGGTTCGGTAAAGCCTAGCAATATTGATGAGATCATGGCAATGTCTGAAATTGATGGCGCATTAGTTGGCGGAGCCAGTCTATCAGCTAGCAGTTTTGCTCAAATTGCCAAATTTAAGCAATTGGCATTCTAAAAAAATCGGAAAATTAATATCTAGTTACATAAACATCAATTGTCTAATATTGATTCGGTGGCAAGAGCCTGTTGAATTAGAATAGGGATTTCGCTGGGTTTTTTTGCCAGTTTAATTCCTATCTGTTCTAGTTGAAAGGTAGTTTGGCGATCGCGATTAACCGCTGGAATAGAAGCAGATAAATGATTAGTGATGATAGTGACAGCATCACGATAGACTTTTTCTTGGGGAGCCTGCAATCCAGCTAGATAAAAAATTACGGGTTTATCGTATCCGCGATTCTTACTATATGCCACAATTTCATCGATTTCATTAATTCTTTGTCCAATAGCAATAATGGCAGTAGTTCGAGGATCTTCGTTGAGAACAGATAGCCAGTAAGGCAAACTGGAGCCGATGATGCGATCATTGCCTAAACTAACAACGATTGATTGACCGATGTTAACTGCATTCAATTGAGCCGCAACTTCATAGCAAAGATGGCGGCTAGTAGTAACTAAGCCAACTGTACCTGGCTGATAAAATTGAGGCTGCAAATTACCGAGCCACACTTGTTGCGGAATCAGAATTCCATGACTGCCAGGACCTAAAACTAGGGTATTAGTTTCTCGGGCTCGTTTAATCAGTTCAATTGTATCTAATGGAGGCACCCGAGGGGTAAAAATAATAATACGGCGAATCCCAGCAGAGATGGCTTCTAGAGCAGCATCAAGTACTTGATCCCAATCAACAAAGATTAAACTAATGTCTATCTTAGCTTCTTGAGATGCCTGTTCAACCAGATCGAATATAGGTATTCCCGAAACTTCAGTCCCCCCATTACCCGAACTTACCCCAGCAATGATATCTGTCCCATAAGCTTTCATTTGCCTGGCACAGAAGGCTGCTTGATAGGCGGTAATTCCTTGGACTATGATTTTATTAGAAGGAAACCAATTCATAAATTGAGCATTTTCGGCTGAGGATTTAATAGGAGGGTGAACAAAAGATGATAAATCAAAAAAATTAGCGTGATTTGAATCAGGATAAAAAAACATCAACTCAGCATTAGCTTAATCGTCTCTCTTTCTTGTAACAGGTTTGACCGTTAAATTTCTTTAACCTAATCTAAATATAAAGATTATTAAGCTTTTATTTGGCGTTTTACCAACTCAATGACCTGTTCCAAATCGCTAGATAGATAAATTTGCTCTGTTTCAGGCAAATCCTCCAGATTATCTGGATTTAATAACCGTAAAATAAAGTAAGGTTTTGATGATGGCTTGAAGTCCTCTGCCTGAGGCTGGGTTGAACTTGATTTTCTAGAATTTAAAGAGATCGCGCCATTAACTAGGGCTAGTTTTTCTGGGGCAGAATAGCAATAACCAATTAGAGTATTAATAATTTCACGGCTGATTACTTCTGGTTCCCAAATATTGAACACAACAGCCTTTATATTTGTCATCGACTCGATTTCAGCTAAAATCTCCCGTAATTGCCCCCGATATAGCTCCAGATTACTATGTTCCTCCCTCAAACTATTTTCTATCAACGCACTACAGGCTGGAATTACTTTGTTTTGTTTTAATAAATCCCAGGTTAGCAATGCTGCATCAAAACTGCTGCAAATCATAGCAACTTTACCTGTTAATTCATGCCAGTCTAACCAACGCCAGCTTATTTGGCTAAAATCTTTATTTCTTTCCCATGAATTATGGTCAATCGTCTTAATTTGCTGCTGAGAAAAATTGAAATTTTCAATTATGGGTTGTCTTGCCAAAGCATGGTCATTAAATGTGATTTTGCCATCAAGAGCCATTAATTCCCCATGATCATTAACTCCCAAGGGATTTATTTCAATTAGGTCGAGATCAGTTTCTTGAAACAGACGATACATCTTCGCCATGATTTTACTAACTGAGCAGATTAATTTTCCTGATAAACCCATGCTGGCAGCTAGTTTTCTAGCATAAAATAGCGAAAACTCGGCATCAACTACTACTTGCTGTAGATTTGAGAGTAATGAGTTCACATTCATACCACCATAAGCCGAGCCTAACAAAACTGGGCATTGTAGGTCATAATCTAGCACAATTGCTAAAAAAAGCTCTCTTTCTGTATTGTAGTGAGCCTCAGCCAAGATTACTTCAGGATATTCCCCTAAGATAGATAAGTTAAAAATACTTCGGGCAGCAGCGATCGCATCAATTGTATTGGCAACAAAGCGCACTCCCCCAGCTTTTCCTCTTCCCCCCGAACTGACTTGAGATTTGAGAACTACTGGATAAGGAATTTGTAACTGTTTAATTTGTCTTGAATCTTGAATAGTTTGAGAGGGTAAAACAGGAATGCCTACTGTTCTAAATAATTCTTTAGCTTGATACTCTAGTAGTTCCATATGCTACGATATTGATAATCTCAATGATTAATTAAAAGTAAAACTAAACTCGCTTTGCTCCTGAGCAATAAAACTGCAATCAATCATGGTGGCTGTTTTAAACATGTATTGACTAACAATCGATCTTAAATCTTAAAATTTTTTTTCTCTAGGTGTTTAAAGTAGTTAATTTATTGTAGTTGGGCTAGTCTACTATCTTAATGTTTAAATTAATTGAACTACTTACTAAGCAGCTTGAAAACTCAGTCTTGAAGCCACTATGATAAGAATTGCTATCGTAGTCCGGCTTATTCTAACGAGAATAGTTGCCCTGAAGTAACAAGCGTATATAATAATTACGCTGCGATTCTCTATTCAAGAGTTTCGCGCCTATATTTTTAGTAACACTTAAACTTCATACCTTGAGAAACAAATACATTAAGTCCTCAACTTCACGAAGTCAGTCGCAAACGGGGTATTTGCCCCATCGTTTCCCTAGGCGAAACTGGCAACGCTTCTGCGTTGCGTGGAGACTGCATCCCGCGACCGACTGACAAATCGCTCAATGCATAATTCCAATATGCTCGACAAATATTACGAACTATGATCTAACTTATGGTTAGTAGTTCAGTAAAGAACCATTAAAACCAGGGAAAATACTGTTTGACTCACAACAGCTATGGCAAAATCTCATAACGATGGAAGGGGAATGGAAAAAGTTGTAATTATTATCAACGCCGAAGTTAGCGATCAAGGAAAGTTAATTTCAGCGTCGCCTGTAACTCAAAAGATGGTGGAAGCTTTGCAGTCAAGCATTGCCCAGTCTTCCCCCTTAAGAACTATAGAGATTGTTTCTGCTGCTGCTCTCTGGTCAAGAAATGCGAGAAGTATCAAAAAAGAAAAGGGTAGTGACATAATTTATTGCCCTTTGACAATACAGCTACCCGACTATTTTGATTTTCCCCAAAGAAAAATTTTTGCCGCTTGTAAAGATATCAACTCCAGAAGACGCTGGGTTGAGAAGAATCTGGGATTCAAAACCAGCGTTGGTGATTCTTGGTTAGGTCATTTATGGTTGCCGATAATCTTGAAGGAGCAACCTGTTTTTGCCGAAGTTATTGGCGAAGGTTCTATGCCTAACTCTTATGAGCATCCTGTACTTATACCCAAACGCCAGCAGAAATCTCTTCATAGCTTAGGTAAGGAATTACTAGATTCGCTAGATGCCCCCCCAGCGAGCTATTTGCTCCAATTTAGCTTGTATAATGGTGAAATCGTGTTTGATCGGTTATGGCCTTTTCCTGCCGCACCTGCATTGATCACCCTCAAAACTCAGCGACCTAATTTATTTACCTGTCATTGGAATTGCCTTGTAGGAAACCCAATTACTAAAATTAGTGTTTCTGATGCTATGCCGATTTAGTTACAATAATATGCATTTATTGCATTACAAAAACTAAGGCGGAGTTATGGCAAAAGCTAAAAAGCCAATGAGAAAAGTTTGGCAATCATAGCTCGCTCTTAGTTTCTTTTCTCCGTCGATCAAGCCATTGTTGCAAAATTATGGCTGCCGCACGGCGATCAATATCTCCTTTGTTATGGCTAGAAAACTTTTTTTGAGCTTTGAGTTGTAACTCTGCTTCAACAGAGGTTAAACGCTCATCTACATACTCGATTGGTAATTGGAGATTGTGAGCCAGTTTTTTGGCGAATTTTTGTACTTTTTGAGCCTGAAAGCCTAGGGTTCCATCTAGATTATAAGGCAACCCAACAACTAAAATTTCGACTTCTCTTTCTTTAACGAGGCTTTTTAACTGTCGAAGATCTTCATGCCAAGTAGTGCGGTTAATAGTTGTTAAGCCAGTAGCAATAAGCCCCGTTCCATCACAACCAGCAACTCCCAGACGTTTCTTGCCCACATCCAAACCTAAGGCTGCCACTCTTTTCATGGTTTATATTTAATTGTTGGTTGAATTAATATGAATTAATACTATTCCCCAAGAGATTTGCCAGAATTAGTATTAGCAGTGTCTAACTAAGCAATAATTAAGTGTGAACTACTGCACCCACAAGGGGATGCAGCTTCTTATCCAGCAGACTGCCGAGTAGTGGATTTCTTGCGTCCTCCTCTACTCGGTCTTACATCTGGGCGATAGGCGCAGGGCGGAGTACCGCCCAAGCGTCGCTAGACGCGACTTGAGCCGATAGGCTCTGCGCTCCAGTTCCTGAAGCCAGAAGTCGAAGACCCTCATCTCTGAGGGAAATTGCTGCATTGATATCTCTGTCATGAGTTGTATTGCAACTAACACAAGTCCAAGTTCTAACATCAAGTGGTAAACTTTCAACTTGATTGAGACAAACATGACAAGTCTTACTTGAAGGGAAAAATCGATCTACTTCTAAATAGACTTTTCCTTCTTGCTCTGCTTTATATTTGAGCATGGTACAAAATTGACCCCAGCCCACCTGACTAATAGCCTTGGCTAGATTGTGATTTTTGACCATATTCTTGATTGCTAGATTTTCAAGCACTAAAACTTGATTCTCATTTACTATTCTTCGCGATAGCTTGTGATGAAAATCTTCACGGCAACAGGTGATTTTGTTATGTACTTTAGCTACTTTGAGTCGAGATTTGTTTCTATTGTTACTTCCCTTTTGTTTTCTGGATAACTGTTGCTGTTTAACTTTGAGATTTTTCTCATGTTTTTTAAACCATCTAGGATTATCGAATTTTTGAGAATCGCTAGTAATACAAAAATGGGTTAAACCTAAATCCAATCCTATCGCTTTACCTTCAGTGCTTGGCGATAGCTTCTCTTTACCATCTTCATACCCTACCGAAGCATAATACTGTTCGGCACAGTTTTTGGTGATGGTTACAGTTCTGATTGCACCTTGAATGGGTCGATGGATGACAGCCGTCATCCAATCTAGTTTAGGAAAATAGATTTTATTTTCACTTATTTTGATGTTCTGAGGATAGATGAGAGATTGTTTGCCATGTCTAGACTTAAACCGAGGGTATTTAGCTCGTTTCTCAAAGAAGTTAACAAATGCCCTGCTTAAATTCAGACATACAGACTGAAGAGATTGAGAATATGTTTCTTTCAACCATTCTGTCTCTTCTTGTTTTTTCAGTTTGGGCAGTTGCTTAATCATGTCGTATTTCGCAATACCTTTACCTGTCTGTTTGTATCTCTGGTTAGTCAAAGCTAAAAAGTGATTCCAAACCCAACGAGTTGTACCAAAAGCCCTAGCTAAAGATACTTTTTGTCGTTCGGTTGGGTAAATTCGTACTTTGACTACTCGAAGCATTTATTGTTAATTTGGTTTCATGATAATTTCAATTTTAAAATAAAATTAGTATAATTACAAGGTATCGCCTGGGGCGATGTCTTGTTTACTGGTCGGGCTTCATCTCAGGGCACAAGGCACATGAGTTTTCGCTTGACACTAACTTATAAATTAAGTATAGTTTTAAACATTTCTAGACCTAGGCTTCAAACCAATCCGCTACGAGGCGGCTTAAAAGATTTGCCAGAATTAGGCTCTTTAACTGTTACTAATTCGTTGGACTTGGAGCGAAAAATATTTTTTTGTCTGATAATATTGTAATAAGAACTAGAAACGGACTTTAACCAAGAGATTCGAGAAGGAATTGGCGCTCGTGCAGGTTTAAAGCCTTGGAGTACATCAGATAACTGCAAGCCTTCGAGGGGCTTAACTTCTTTGATTTTATGCCATACTGAGCGGGACATCAAGAGAGTTTGCTCTACAGACGAAGCTCCAATTTCATTGAAATACTCTTCTCTTTCAGGTTGATAATCAGCAGAAACTATTTCTAAAGGTTGAGAATATAATTGATTATAATCAGCTAAACTATTTTGGCGACCTAAAGACTCCTGAACTATTTGCGCCATTTTTGCCGTTAGCTGGGGATAAAGCCAAGTATATGCAGGATTGACTGTTAGCTGGGCGCGATGAGGACGAGAGCCATCTTTACAAGACTCTAAGCGAAAATAACCGATTGCTGCTTTGCGCTGTGACTCAAAAACATATCCGCTAACCACATCGGTGCCATTAAGCCAAAGTCGAATTTGACTAACGGCATTTTGCACAATACTAGATTTGAAATCTTCAACGTGACGGTCGAAAACCTGTCTTAGCAGAGGAGGCATAGAAACGCAATCTAGTTGATATAGCAGCGGTGCATCAGCATTGCTGATTGGTAGAAAATTGGGTAGCTCAGGTTCTTGTTGTGCTAATTGAAAAATAAGCTCAGAGGGGATCTGCCAGTAAGTTAACTGTGCCAGTGGTTGAAAGCCATTCTCTCGATAAAGAGCGAGATGATTTTTCTCATTAATATTGACTTCCAGCATCCAGGTTCTAGCCTCCCAGATATTCTGGAGGCAATAACGCAACAACTGAGAACCAATTTCTTTTTGGGTTTTGAGTATTTCTGCTTGAGCCAAATTGCTGTTGAGCAGAACCCGTTCAACTTTCCAGGTGCTATGAGTACTGTTGAGGGAGGAAACTTGGATCAAGCCGAGAACTGACTCTAGATGCTGAGCAACATAAACTCGCCAACCGTGGTAGTAAGAATGAGGAAGAAGACCCAGAAATCTTTTCAACCCGTACCAAGAACCAACTTGTTCTAGTTCTCTATCGATAGTTATCAGACGCTTGGAAGTTTCTTTGGCGACACATTCACTCACTAAAGCGTTAATCGCATCAACGTCGCGATGTTGAAGAGGACGAACTATCAGCTGATCCTTGTCTGGTACGGATGAAGTCATGATTTTTTTACTTAATCAACCCTTTCTAATTGCCACAAAATTTGGTTGCCTTCTCGTCTTACTCTAGACACAACCCAGTTACGCCAAGACCAGTGATCACCTCTGCTAGTTACAGCACTGGCATTAATATCCATCAGGTCTGCAAGCTCGGAACTACTAATCAGATAACCTTTACCAGCTATCTCTTCAGCGATTCTCAGAGTATCAATGAGATCCCTCAATTGAGTTACTCTTTCTTCACTCGATATTCTGGTTTCTTCCATTGTGCTGTTCGATGATTCAGTCATAAATAGCAAAATTCAAATAATTGTTCAATAGCTCTGAAGATGAAATTACATCTTTAGGATAATAAAGTTTACACGATATCTTGATTACCGTCATCTTAGCTAATTTGGGCAAGAATTATCTGCTACTAGATTAATATATCTTGAACGTCCTGGCTGAAAATCAGGCTTGATCTCTAGAGCCTTTTCATAGCTAGCGATCGCATCTTGCCATTGTTCTAATTGTTCTAAGGCACAGCCTCGGTTATACCAGAATAAATAATTGCCTGGCATAATTTTAATTGCATTGCTCCAGCTATTAACAGCTTCAGTCCAATTTTGAAGTTGATAGAGGGCGTGGGCGTGGTCATTCCATGCTTGATGATTTTGGGGATCGATTTCTAAGGCGCTCTTAAAGGATTCTACTGCTGCTTCATAGCTGCCTAATCGTCCTAAGGCACTGCCGCGATTATGCCATGCTTCTGCTAAATTGGGGTTGATTTTTAATGCCTTTTCCCAGGAAGCGATCGCTTTATCAAATTCTCCAGCACTGGCGTGTTTTAATCCGAGATTGAACCAACTTTCAATTAGCTCTATACTAGAATCGTACAATTCGCCACTGGTTTCAGTAGTTCTCAAGGCATCATCCTTCAGTGTATATTCACTCGGTCGCGTTTCAGTATCCGAATGAGTTGTCGCTTCTGTGACTGGCGTTGACTCTAAAGGCAAATTGAGTTTAGCGGATACTTGCTTTGCTAGCTCTTCATCTTCTTGCAGGAGGTGCATGACCTGCTCCATGTCAATTGCCTCAGGATTTGGTTCTTGAGCAGCAATAGATGATGTTTGAATGATAGGCTCGCTACCATTCATGTCATTAGTATCTGACAATCCTGATGTTTGATTATTCAGATCAGATTCTGCTTCTAATTCAGTGTGGGCAGACTCTAAACTTTTGAGTTGCTCCAGATTAATAGCGCTAGATGGGTCTTTCTCCAGCTCAAATTCAAATTCGCTATCGCTGTCAGTTTCTTTTAAATTATTAGTGTTTGATTCAGCATCTGGTAAATCCAACTCAATTGGTGTCGAATCGGATTTAGATAAAGGTTTAATTGTAGAATCGGCATTCAAGAGTTTGCCTGGTGCGTCAGAATCAACTTCTTTCGATAGTTCTGTAGTTGTTGAAGTTGCAGCAGTGTTAGTAGCGGCAACTGTATCAGAACTTAATTCCCCAAAGCTCATGGGTAATCTTGCCTCCAGTTCAGATTCTGTTTGAGAATCCGTATTTACAGAGCCAACATCAAGATCGGGACCATCATATTCCCAAATTACTGAATGTGTATTACCAGATACTAATTCTCTGCCAATACGATCAGAAGCGGCTCCGATCTGATTTACTGCTGTAGCAGATTGTGTCAGCTCCCCTAAACGAATCATAATTGTTCCTAACTGACGCTGGGACTGTGTGGGTAATTTCAAAAGTTTGGGATACACACGTTCTAACCAGGTAACCCAATGCACTTGTTGACCGCGATCGCCCAGTTGCTTAAAAAATTTGGTGATTCGATGATCGTCCCAACCATGAGCAACTCCTTCTAAAAGTTGGTTAAATAAAAATTCATAATTGGTATCTGATAGCAAAGAATTTGACTCTGGAGTATTTGATTGAGAAGGTGATAAGTCTTGAGGAGCTTGAGATGAGTTAGAGTTTGACGAGATATCTCCAGACCCTAGGGCGTTAGCCTCCTCCGCCTCAAGGCGCAACTTGGACTTCGTCCGCCCCGTGCTTTTCGCCCTGGGGTTCTCTGACTTTTGATTATCTTCCTTGGCTTGCCCAATGGTATGACTCATTACCTTAGATCAAATATACTGATTTTACGAGTAAAGCTAAACTAATTTCAGGAGAGTGAACTCTA
>JBCCDL010000102.1:0-11756 GCA_039030815.1 Cyanobacteria bacterium P01_A01_bin.83
AAACCTCGTAGCTGGGAAAGTTTAGTGATGTTAGAGTCCTATTCAGTTCTTGCCAATTTAGAACGATACCTCTCTTGAAAGTGTTTGAATTACGCCAAATAACTCTAAAGATTTTACGCCACTTATTTTTGAAAGTTACAGAAGTATCTTTCGTTGATTGTTAACACTCGCCGTTCTTGGGTAATGGCGCGGAACATCCAGTCATTGATCGTTACTTCCACACCACCCATAATTCTGCTGCCGTCGGCTTTTTCTCGCTCGATGACGCGCCAGGTTTCAATCCAGCCAAACCCGCGTCGCTCGGTTTGTCGATTCGCTTCAATAGTGGTGGTGATATTGGTGCTTCGGAGACGATAGAGGGCATCTAAGAACAACTCATAGGAGCGTTTTCCCGTTCCTCTGCCCGTACTTTTGAGACAGTCATAGGCAGCGAACTGGACGGTGCGAGAGACAGGCAAGCCTTTTTCAAGTCTATCGTTGAGCAGGGTAGCCAGATAAATCAAAATATCTTTATCCCAGACCGTTGCTATGCCTTTAGCACCTGGCTCTACTTTGATTTTTACTTTGTCATCCTCAAAGAGAATCGGGGTCATCTTAGGTTGTTTTTGAATTGAGAAAAAAGGAAACTCCATCAAGATGCGGTCATCTTTGAAGGGGGCATCGGCGATATTTCCCAAAAAGAGATCGATTTGCTTGGGTTTTTCCCAACTCGATGAGTTTGAGTTGGGTGGAGTGGATTTGGTCTGTACCATGCTTCATCCTATCTGTCCGCGATGTTCCGTGTAAAAGCTCACCCTATGAAGTTTTGCAGCTATTTTCAACGACAGCTTCAAAGCATTAAAAAATAAGCAGAAAATTCTTAATGTAAAAGTTTATTAATTCTGGTGGCTTTGCTAAGGTGTCGTCATTACCCTTGAAGCAATCATTTGAAAGAACTGTTTATGAGTGTTAACCGCATTGCTGTTGCTGGAAGGAAAGGGGGCGTGGGCAAGACCACGATTTCCTGTGGGATTTCTTCTGTTTACGCTCACCAGAAGCAGCATGTTTTAGTTGTAGATCTTGACCCTCAATCTAACGTCGCCTTTGCTTTAGGGGGCGACCCCACCAAACCAGGTACGGCAGAATTACTGACGGGAAAAAATCCTGCTCCCCTGGTTATCAACGAGTATTTAAGCGTACTGCCAGGAGGTGCAGAGCTGGGCAGCCAAGCGATTCAATCAGCTCACGCAGAAGACCTCGCCGATGCTGTACGAGAACTGCCTTACGATGTGATGGTTTTTGATTGTCCCCCTGGCAATGAGCATTTGGAAAGACTGGCTCTGTTTGCCGCCCAATCAGTCTTAATTGTGGCAAATGCCCACCCAATGGCAATTATGGGGGCAGGGCGTGTACACAGCGAATTAACATCTTCCAGAAAAAAGGGACGCAATAGCGCAACTCGTTGGGCGATCGTCCAGTCCTTGATCGATAGACGGCGCAAACTGGATAAGAATCTTGAAGCCGTGCTACAGGACTTATATCCAGATGTAGAAAACCTAATTGTCCATCAGGATACCGAAATGGCGAATGCCACTGCCAATCAGATACCGATTATGGAGTTTGCCCCCAACTGTCGCGGGGCAAAGGATTTACAAGCAATCGCAGTGTGGGGGCAACATGGCTAAAGCCAAGAAGAATACTCCTAATTGGGGAGCGGTGAAAACCATCACCGAAGATATGGCGGATAAAGATCGGCAACGTCAGGAGCAGAAGGAGTTTGAGCAAAAGCTCACTCTAAAACTGTCTCAAGTTGTTGAGCGAGAAATCGATACTCGCCCTCTACATTTAGCCCATGTAGAGGCACTAGGTGAATCCATTGCCGTTCTGGGATTATTAGAACCATTGGTCGTGGACAGTCGCAATCGTTTACTGGCTGGGGGGCATCGATTAGCCGCCATTAGGTTGCTTAAAGAACAAAATCCCCAAGCTTATCAAACCCATTTCCCGAACGAAGCAATTCAGGTGCGGGTAATGTCTTTTGATGCCGAAGCCGACCCAGATCTGGCACTACAGGTGGAAGTGGCGGAAAATGAACATCGTCGCGACTATACTCCTAGTGAGGTTCGCGCTTTAGCAGATCGTTTGCAGAATCAGGGCTATAAGCGATTAAAAGGCAGACCAGGCAAGGGGGAAAAATCACTGGTGCTGGCATTGGCATTTGTGATCAACAAAAGCAAACGCACTGTGGAGCGGTATCTAAAAGAAGAAACTCAAGATAATACAGAACAAAGTGCGTCAGCCGTCGCACTTTCCCAAGAGCGAACCGCCCTCAGAAACACTTATAAAAATCTCAAAAACTGGGAAAAGGCACTGGCTGACCAACCAGAGACTCCTAAAAGGCAATCTCTGGCGAAAAAAATCCCCAGTATGATGCGCTTAATTGATGCGGCACTGGCGGAAATTGATGCGATTCAAGCGGAAGATGCTTAGTAATTGTAAGCCGTTGACTTTTTACCAAAAGATGTTTATTTGAGATCAACAACACCCCCCACGCCTATCATTTGAAGCGCACCCTGGGGGGTTGCTATTTATATGCCCAGCGTGCAGTTCGACAAGCCTCACAAAACTCTTCAAGAACAAGTTTCTCTCCTGCAAAGTCGCGGTCTATTAATTAAAGATACGCAAAGAGCGCAATATTATCTAGAACATCTTAATTACATCATCTAAATGGGATCAGAAATATTTGTGCGCATCATAATCGCCTTTGGAATCGCAACTTTACGATCACCCTAAAATTGCCGAGAAATAGACCTACAAAAATAGTCGATAGCCTAAATTTGCAAACACCCCGCAAACTGTATAATACCTTGGTATTTTTGGCGTATCTGATGGACTGTATTAGTCCTAAACATCATTGGAAAAAACGACTCTCAGCCTTGATTGAAGAACATCAGATTGATGTCAAAAGAATGGGGTTTCCTGAAAACTATAAAAGTTTGCCCATCTGGATTACACAGTCCTTTGCAGATGGGTGAGCAATAATTCTGTAGCATTACCCTGTAAAATCAGCTCGACAAGCTTTTGACCGCTAATTACCATCAGATCTTTTCTGGAAGAACGAGCGTTCTGCCATGACTGATTGCCTGTTTTACCCGTATGGATAAATAAGCCAAACTCGGCGTTGTATATATTTATTTTGTGGGCGAATTCTTCGATATGCTGCGGGTTGATATGGTTTCTATAGCGTTTGGCTTGGATTAGGAAGGGATAGTCATCAAAATAGAACCGTCCGTCAATGCCACCATCACCCGTATAGCGTTTATTTCTGACGATGTTGAATTCTGGCGTTTCGGCAAAGATCTGTAACAGCAGTTCCTCAAACACAAAGGGATTGCAGCCGCGCAAAGTGCCGAGCACTCCTGGCAGTGGCTCGTCAACATCGCCAAAACGGTGTCTCAGTTCCTCAAGCAATTGCCTCCCTTCAGCGATATTTCGTCGTTTGCGTTGCTTTGAGAGGTGCTGTTGATATAGCTTTCGATTTAATCGCATTCCCAGATTGTACGAGGAATTCTTAAAGCAATTTATAACTGTAATTATCAAAACCAACGGGGAACAATGGCTATGCTAGGATTGATGCATCTTTTTAACCTTGATTTATCATGACAGACCTCAGTGGTGTCTGGCTTGGAACGTACTGGCAGCATCAACCTGTTCGTTTTGAAATGACCCTGGTTCAAGGAGGAAATGCCCTTAGTGGCAATATTCTAGATGATAATTATTTGGGAGAAGCTATCGTTGCGGGAACAATAACTGGGCGTTCGATTAGCTTTATAAAACGCTACCTGACAGGTCAATGTCATGCAGTTAGCTATTCTGGCACTGTTTCCCAAAATGGCAATAAAATACAGGGACAGTGGTCTATCTCCTCTTTATCTGGAGCATGGGAAGCCCATCGCCATGATGATACTATGATGGCAGAACTCAACAAACGATTACAGAAAAAGATTCCCGCTTTAGCAGAAACTGATAAATAATAAATTCCCCCCGATACCCCACTAGTTATATAGTGGGGTAGGGCAGTGACCTAGTTTAGAAAGGAATACTATCGGTCTCTTCTGCTTCAGACTGACTATCAACAGGAGCTGGAGTATCAGCTTGAGAAGACGCTTTATTACTATTAGGTAAGGGAGCAGCATCAATTCGTTCACCTCTAATAGAAGCGATGGAGCGTTTTTTGCCATTAACCTCCTCTAAGTAGTAGTTAAGACTTCCTTCGATTTTGACTCGTTGTCCTTTCTGATAGAAATTAGCGTGTTTTTGAGCCTCCTGTCCGAAGAAGGTGACATAGTGCCATACGGTGGGTAAGTCTTTCCATTCTTCACCATCTTTGTAAGAATCGGTAGTCGCAATGCTGAGGGTGGTGCGACTGCTGCCATCTTGGTTTTGGTGAACTTCGGGATTATCGCCCAAGTTGCCGATTAAGATTAGGTTGTTGTTTTTAGCCATTTTCTTGACTCCTTTGGTTGGTGTTAAAGTTAACTAGGCTGCGATAGTCCAGCGAGTTTTTTTGTTGTCAAGGGCTGGCGTGCCAGCTTCTAAAAACGGAGGGTCACAGAGCATAGCGGCGGGAAACCGTTTTTCGCCTTGAACGACAAAAAACCACGATGGCAGAAGCCTGAAAAGTTAAGTTCATCAGCCGACCCCAAGAAGGGCAGGGGATGGTTGAGAACGACTAAGTTAGCGTTAAGAGTAATAGAGTCAGCGAAGCTATGTTCATCACAGTGAGTAAGCGATCGCGCACTGCCTGAATTTTCTGCGAGTAAATGTTCGCGTGCAAGATGACACGATGGTGAGTGAATGATTATTCATCCTTCAGAGATGGCGAAACACATGGACAGTTCCAGTCTCACTGGTCTCATAGAAATAGTCCATTTTGAGATCGTGGGCAACCTTATCGTAGTCGATATAGTAGCGGGCATAGTCACAGAGGTTGAAAGCATAGACATCATCAAACAGTTCGGTGGCATAGTCTTTGAAGCTCTTCCACTCCCCGCAATAGGACTCTTCAAAATCGTCCGCGATATCCGTGCCAATATTTTGGGCATAGAGGGCATAGGCTTCGTCATACTGGTTAACTAACTCTGCTACCTCTAATACAGTTTTTAGGGGTGGGGTTAAGCCATAAAAGCCGTCGTAATCGGTAATTTCCAATCTTTGAATGATATAACCTCGACGAGATTTGTCGATAATTTTTCCGACTGCCTCTAAAAAGTCTTTTTGGGTCAAGTTGGAAAGCGTTACCCATTCGCCTTCACTAAGTACAGGGATTATCAGTTCAGGGTCGGAGGCATTAAAAATAGCTTGAATAAAAATGCTGGGCAAGTTTAGTCCTTTCCTTGGTTTGTGGCTTCGGGATAACTATTGCTGACGTACTGGCGAACGGTGCTAATAATACCGTGAGCTTTATTGAATTGGGGATGAGTCACAAAAGAAGTAATGTACTGGTGGTTATCGCGATGGGTTTTGGTTAAGACAAAACCATCGACAATTTTCTGGCGGCGTTGATAGTGGAAGAAGGCATAGAAGATCACGCCATTATAGTTGTCAGCACTTTGTTTCACGCGCTGGGCAATATAGTGATTAAGCCGAAAGCTCCGAGCAAAATGTTGCAGATCGTATTGCTGTAAGTGCCCCTCTGCAAACTGAAATCTATTACATTCAGTGTTGAAGCGCGAGCGGATATAACTACCATATTGGGTGTTGGCGATGATATTGCCTGTCCCGATAGTATTCGTTTGACGGTCAAAGGTTTTGTGTCCCGTATCGATATCAATCTTGTTAGCGTTGAGCCATTGTAGTTGCTTCATGAGAAAATTTTTCTGTGGTGATGCTGTGTCAAAAAAAGGGTAGGGCGGGATTGAGAAAATCCTCGCTTGCTAGTGTTCTGAGGGGAGCAACAGCACCTTATTCTCTAGCCACAGGCTAATTTCTTTGAGAGGAAAATCCGTAAAGGCAATCTCTTGTGTGAAGACAATGTTTTTATTACCGTCATCACAGGTCAAGGTAGCACTATTGTCTTCTGCTACCTTTAGCGTCCAACATTGAAACGATGCTAATTCTGGATTGCTGGAGAATTGCTGTTCCATCTGGTTAAAGACAATGGCATCGATCAGCCAATATGCCCCCGCTTTCTCTGCCAAGTACTGTTCTCCATCGGTGTAGAGATAGTTTCTAGCCAGGCTGTGGCGGTAATAGTTTTCTGTGCCTGTAAATTGGCGCAGGTCGTAATGAGTAATGGTCATGGTTGTCCCCTAAATTGAAGTGAAGGAAATGCTGCTGCATTTCCTTCTGGCTCACGCCGAGTGCAGGGGTAGCAACTGCTAGGGCGAGGGGCGGGAAATTTTGCAGCCGTTCTTCAGGACGGCGATCGCGAGGAATGCCTTCCAGAGGCAAGCCCAGATAGACAACGAAACAGAGTAGGGGGAGGCAGGGGAAAATTTTCCGTCAGTCGGGAGCGAAGCGCGACTTTACCCTAGTGGGCGCGAGGGATGGAATCCCTTAGCTACGAGAGTATATAGTTGAAGCCTTTAAACAAAGGGCTTTGACTTGAAGAGAACGCTATAATTATGTATAGTAAATGCCACTGATAAAGGGATTTGTGGTGTTATGTAGCATACAACCGCCAACAAATCATGGATAACGGAACGAACGTGAGACAGGAAATTAGCAGTCATCTCCATCAATTATCAGCAGAGCAAATCAAGCAAGCCGTTATTTCCTGGATTGATACAGACAATGCAGAAATCGAAGACTTGGAAAAAATATTATCTTCCCAGATTGCCAAAAAAGAAACTACGAATAAAACGTCAATACAAGAACGGTTAGCGGCTTTTGATGACTGGGTAGAAAGCCACCGTGGGCAAAACCTTCCTTCCTTGAGTGATGAGGCTATCAGTAGAGAAAGCATCTACGAAGATAGATTTTCAACGCTGTGTGCAGGTTAAAAAATATTGCTATTTTTCAATTTTTTAAAAAGAATGAAATTCTAGCTCAAAATTCAAACCCTAGGTTTTCTGCGATTTTCAGCTTCTAATTTTCCTCAAACGATGATATCTTGTGACCAAAAAGTCTTTACCTCTCCCCGATGACTACCATGAATTTCTGACGATACTGAAACAAAAGATTCGTCAAGCGCAGGTCAAAGCTGCTCTGGCAGTTAATCAAGAACTAGTGTTGTTGTACTGGCAGATTGGCAAAGATATTTTGCAACGCCAAGAACGGGAAGGATGGGGCGCAAAAGTTATTGCCAGTCTGTCGAAAGACTTGAAAGCAGAATTTCCAGAGATGAAGGGATTTTCTCGTACAAATCTCTTGTATATGAGAAGTTTTGCAGAAGCTTATCCTGATAAGTCAATTGTCCAACAAGCTGTTGGACAAATTCCTTGGGGACATAATGTTCGCCTTTTGGACTCAGTTAAAAACCAAGATGAGCGTCTTTGGTATATCCAGCAAACCATCGAAAACGGCTGGAGTCGCGCTGTTTTAGAGTATCAGATTGAAACCCAACTTTATCAACGCCAAGGAAGAGCCATAACCAATTTTGAACAGGTCTTACCCCAACCCCAGTCAGATCTCGCCCAGCAACTGCTCAAATCCCCCTATAACTTTGATTTTCTCAGCCTAGGCAAAGACGCTCAAGAGCGAGATCTAGAGAGGGCTTTAATTGCCCATATGCGAGATTTCCTACTGGAGCTGGGCGTGGGATTTGCCTTTGTGGGCAGTCAGTATGTTTTGGAAGTAGGAGACCAGGAGTTTCGAGTCGATCTGTTGTTCTACCACTTAAAACTGCGCTGCTATATCGCTATAGACCTCAAAATGGGTAAGTTTGAACCAGCCTTTTCAGGACAGATTAATTTCTACGTTAATGTCATTGACGACCAATTGCGACATCCTGACGACAAGCCTACCATTGGTTTAGTGCTGTGTAAGTCCAAAGAGAACACCGTAGTAGAGTATGCCTTACGCGGGGTGAATACCCCGATTGGCGTATCGACCCATAATTTAGAAGGGATGCCAGAACTTCAAGATAGCTTGCCGACAGTGGAGCAACTAGAGCAAGAATTAAACGAGGCGGTAGCAGAAATTGAGGGAGAATCTTCAAAAGACAATCTAAAATAATCAGAAGATTTGGTTAATGGTACAGTGATCGCGAGGGCAGGCATCCCTTAGTATATCTAAAGCAATAAAATAACACTCAAGCGTCTGTCTTGAAGAGAAAATTATAATCGGGTATAGTGAATCCTTTAAAAACAAAGCCTGGTAGCAATATGGTTTTGATAGATCTTTAATAAATCATGGATAAAGGAGCAGAGATGAGTGAAGAGCTGGTTAATCAGGTAAGAGCTATACCAGCAGAACAACTGAAGCAGGCTGTTATGTCTTGGGTAAGTGGAAACAATGTAGAGATTCCTGAAGATCTCAAATCATTTTTGGTTCTTCAATCAAAAGGTATAGATGTAGCAGACCCAGAAACAGAATCTGACTTTAGTAAAACTGCTTCTTATGAAGAATGGTCAGCAGCATTTCATGAATGGATTGAGAGTCATCGTGGGCAAAACCTTCCAATTCCGAGCGACGAAGCGATTAGTCGTGAAAGTATTTACTATGATGAGCGACTATCGTGAGATATTTGTTCGACACCAATATACTGCTTCGTTTAATTGTTCCTGAACATCCTTTGCACGACGTAACGCGTCGTGCGGTTGATAGTTTAAAAGAACAGAAAAGTCAGCTATTTATCGCACCATAGAATTTGATTGAGTTCTGGAATGTAGCGACCCGACCTTCAGAAAAAAATGGACTGGGGTATGATGTGGCTAAAGCTACACAATCTATTTTGGAGTTAAAAAGGTTATTTACATTGCTCCCTGATTTACCTGATGTTTACCCAATCTGGGAACGCTTGGCAATAGACTACCAAGTGAAGGGGGTCAATGTACATGACACTAAACTGGTCGCATTCATGCTGGTTCATGAAATAAGCCATGTATTGACATTTAACTCTACAGATTTTCAGCGATTCAATAGTGAAATTGTCGTGGTGCATCCAGATAACATTAATTGAGCTGTCTAAATGATGATATTGTGAACGTAAAATCGCTGTGACATTCACGATTATCTCTTGTCTGGCGGGTTGGGCATTAATGGAGGCAAGGAAATTGAGCTTCGTGCGTCGCGGTCTTCGCGAATCATCTCAACCACCGTTTCTTCAGGCAGCAATCCTTGTACAGCAATGGTATCTTCTCGCAATTTCCGTACATGGACAGTCATGTCCTCATGTACCCGCTGCACGTCTTTCTTAATTAGACCTCGAAGGCGGGCATTTATTGATATCCCCTGAGTTTTTGCGAAATATTTTTCCCTTTCTAAGATCCAATCAGGAATGCCTCTAATTTCCATGTCAGCCATGTGGTCATCCTTTTAAAATTAAAATGACATACAACTTGATAAGATTCAATATTATAATTGGATGCATTAATTATTTTTGATAATAGGGGTCAAAAAAACGACTCAAGCCTTTTCTCCTCCACAGCAGACAGAAGATCAAGCTCCTCCAGAAACTAACTTAGTAGATATCTTGTGACCAAAAAAACTTTACCTCATTCCCAATGATTACAATGAATTTCTAATAACTCTAAAACAGCGAATTCGTCAAGCCCAGGTCAAAGCAGTCTTGGCAGTTAACCAGGAGCTGGTATTACTTTACTGGCAAATTGGCAAAGATATTCTGCAACGTCAAAAACTGGAAAGATGGGGTGTAAAAGTTATCGCCAGCCTGTCGAAAGACTTGAAAGCGGAATTTCCTGAAATGAAGGAATTTTCTTCCCGTAATCTCAAATATATGCGTTCTTTTGCCGAGTCTTATCCTGACGAACTAATTGTGCAGCAGCTTGCTGCACAAATTCCCTGGTTTCATAATTGTGTGCTGATGGATAAAGTTAAAAACCAAGAGGAACGGCTCTGGTATATGGCAACTAAACCACCTCCACCACCTAAGAAAAAATCTACTAAGGGCGAACCGCCAAAGAGTAGCGAAACACGATCAAATTTAACGAAGCCAGAGCCAGCTAAATTAGTCGATCTGAATTTTAAAGTTCCTGCGGAGTTTCGGAAGGATTTTAAGATAGCAGCAGCCACCCAAGGGCTAAAGCAGGTGGAGTTACTACTGAAATTTAGACTAATTTCATTGAATATATAGTCAACGTAGTTAGTAAATAAATCTTAAAAATTGACCTAAGCGATCAAAAAAGCAGAAATAAATTAAGCCGATAACTTCTGGAGTTTAGCTTTTTTCTGGCTTTCAAACCGACCTTTTCCTTTTTTGACCAAAGGATATCTAATTTTTTTCTTCCTAACTTTGCCATGTTGCCAACCAGGAGATTTTCCACGGGGTTTGGGTGCAGATGCAGGAGTTCCCAGAGTGGCAATAACTGTTCCAAAACCTTGAGCCACTCTTCCAGGTGTCAAATTAATTTGTGGTTTCTGCCAGGGCAAAGGACGGTCTACTATTATTTCACGAGCTAACCATAGCTCCCATGTCATCATCGGCATCAAGTCACTCCATCGGTCACATTGCTCTTTGGTTCCCAAATTCGGTAAAGTCCAGTGTAGTCGTTGTTTAGCGAAACGATACCAATGTTCAATAGTAAAACGGCGTAGATAGAATCCAACTACTTCAATCAACGTGGGCATTTCTTCGCCATTCCAAGCTAACCACAATGGCTTACTATGGCGCGAATCTAATTGTTCAACTCGAACTAAAGATAGTTTTTGGTTGGCAGCTTGTCTAAAATGCAATTGGTGCCATGCCTGTATCTGAAGTAATCCTAATCTGGGATGTTCGATAAATTCGATGTCATCTTCTTGAAACCATGTTTGACGGTCATTAAGCTTGAATTTATCTCCATGTTTTCGTGGTCGACCGCGACCAGAATAAGCTGTTGGTTCCCCCCATAAACAACGATTAGAACTTAAACGCATCAGCTTATCACAAGGGATATCTGCGGTTTGTTGTACAAAGGATGCACATCCATACTGGCTATCTACTACTAGAATTGGTTTGGTCTCTAATTGAGAACCGACTCGTCGAATCTGAGTGCTGAGTTTACTAATCGCAGTTTCATGACTATTAATTCTTTCGTGAAGTAATGGTAATGCCCAACTACCCTGCTGTTCGGGGATGTAAGCTATGGTGCTGTAACCAAAACCAATTCCTATTGGTCTATTAACGGATATTCTATGGGGTTTGTGTTCATAGGTTCTTTCTTGGAGTGTAACCGCATCTGGTCTGAACCAAGCACTATGATCTCCTACTAATAGTGGTCTTTGATTCGATGCTATTTGTTGACTGTAGATTGTCATCATCTTCTCTCTTGATGGATTACAATCCTCTAATGCTTCGTAAGTACTGTGCCATTTTCGTCGAAATACTGGTGATAGGGACAATTCCGCCAGACTTTCAGGACTACGAGTTAATATAGCTGCATCGGTCAGTTCAAACACCGCATCTTTAGCATTACCTAAACAATGATAAACTTGGTCTCGAAATAATTTTAAATTAAAATCAGGCATTTTGGAGCTAATTCTTATTTAATGCCTGATTTTACCTTTTTCAGGCTATTTTTCGACTTGAGTTTTTCTGTCGACTCAACATTCTTAATCATTATTAGACAGTCAAATACTAAACTGTATAGTTTAGCGGTTTATTGATTTAGTCT
>JBCCDL010000103.1:0-11745 GCA_039030815.1 Cyanobacteria bacterium P01_A01_bin.83
GGTTAGTAAAAAGATTATAGCAACATTAATATTAGGAACGGGTTTTGGATTGTTCTATAGTGTTCTGCTAAGAGAAATATCCTGGTTACAAAAGCTCGAATTAAATACCTACGATACTTTTCTGTACAGGAAAAGTCCCCAAATTCCTCCCGAAGAAATATTACTCATTAAGCTAGATCAGCAATATCAAAGTCGTCGAGTTTTATCTAATAAATTTTCAGAACGGACTTTCTACACAAGCTTAATCGGACAGTTGCTAGAACATAAAGCTGCGGTAGTAGTTCTTAATTTGCGTCATTATTGGCGGGATATCCCCGATGATGATTGGAAAAATGCCGATTCGAGTAACAGTCCGCTTAAAAACTTGGTAAAAAAACATAGCGAGCAAATCGTTCTGGTGACTCCTACAAACTCTCTTTCTCATGTCACTGATACAAAATTGCAGATATACAATCACTTTCTGCCTACTTCAGAAGATTTTAGCCAACCAATAAGCCCCACCTCTGTTCAAGGATTTGCCGAATACGAACTACAGAATAACAAAACCGTCAATCTCACCAGTTTTGCTCGTCGGGTCAATTTAATCGGAGAATTTGTTACCTCAGATCGTCTTGAGCCCAGACAAAAGTTTGATTCTGCTTTTCTATTAGCAATAGAAAAATTTAATCAGCAGCAAACCAACCATAATTTAAAAACAGCAACAACTTTTCCTCAAACTATTGGAGTCAACTACTGGAGTAGTAATATTGAATCTCTTAGCGTTCGAGAAATTTGTGTTAAGGATGTGATTGAAAAGTGTCAAGTTACTCCAAACCTTAATCTTAGTTCTCATGTCGCGAATAAAATTGTGGTGGTGGGATTTAGTCAGGGAAGAGATTTGAATACCCTACCCGTAACAACTTCTACCAAGGCAGAAATCCCCTTTATAGAATTTCAGGGACATATTTTAGCTAGTCTGATTTCAGATCAATACTATCGAATAATACCAGCCTGGAGCAAGTGGTTGATTCATTTAACGGGAGCTATCATCGTCAGTGGTATTGTAATCTTTGGTATGGATTCATCTCGACTGACTTATCCTAAAAGTTTTTTCTTAATTTTACTGGGGTTAATCGCAGCCTATCTTGGTTTAACTCTTTTCTTCTGGCAAAATTACTATACTTTGCCCGTGATTATCCCTCTATCGATTTGGTCGGCTAGCGCTATTTCGACCACTATCTGCTTATTTTTAGGGCTGCAAAAACAATTAATCAACAATCAACAGCAAACAATCGAACAATTAAAAAGGGCAGAAGAAAAAGCGGTAATTCTGCAAACTCGCAAGCTGCTTCAACGTATAGCATCAGATCTTCACGATACTGCCCTTCAAGATTTAAAAATACTGATGGATCGGCTAGAATTAGAGTCTAATTTAGATTCAGAGTTGATCATAGACAGCCTCGAATCTATTGGTCAACAAATTCGCGAGGAACTTTACTCAATGCGCCAGATGTCGCAAAAACTAGAAGTCTCCTCAATTCTTCGTTCTGGTTTAGATATTGGTATTAGAGTATCTCTTGAGCAACTAATTGATTCGAGTCAACTAACGCTTCAAGTAGTCTACGATCTTCATTCTCTCAACGAACCTATAGCTAATAGTGCTTGGATTGATGCCCGCGAAGATATTTACCGTTTCTTCCGAGAAGCGATTAGCAATGTCATATTTTATGCCCAACCGCCCTATGGACAGGCAACTCAAGTCAAGGTGAGCTTGTGGCGTAACCAAGATCGATGTTTTTTGATCGTAACTGATGACAATTTCCAGGCATCAGCTAGTTCGGTAGTTGAAACTACTTCTCAACGGCGAAGTTCGGGAGGATATGGCACAAAAATTATGGAAACCATTGCCTCGGAATTACCTCAAGGTTCGTGGTCTAGAACCAATATTCCTGAACAGGGAACAAAAATCGAACTGTCGTGGAATTTGAGTTTTTAAAAGTTAGATAGAGTTAAAATAAGCCTTCATTGGTTCACGATCGCATTCTAACAACCATTCTTTAAATTGATCGTAAGTCCGTTTGAGTAACTCCTGATTTGATCCAATAATATCCATGCCTCGATCATCATACTGATGTACTAAAATATCTGTTTCAAAATCGAATAGATAAAAATCGCACTGGCTTCTGGGGTCAATGCCTAATTCATTAGCTAATGTTCCCCACAAGAATTTAGGAATTTCAGTCTTAACTAAATCGAAACAGATAAAGGTACGGGTGAATATATACTAAATCAATAAGTAAAAATGGAATATGAAAAAATAAAATACGATCTGATTAATTCTTATGAGGTCAAATTAATAACCAAAAATAATGCTCCACTGATTTTGAGTTTTTTGCATTCCCAGTTTAAACAAAAAAGACAAATTATAATTCCAGAATCAGAATTGGAGAACAAGCTAGAAGATTATTTAGAATATTTAAGAGAAATCGAACCAGAATCCTATCCTAGAACGCCAAAGGAATATTTAACTCAGTGGTGTGAAGATAGCATAGTTAAAAAAAACTATAAGACCGATAGTGACGAACCTGTATTTGAATTAACTCTAGTAACTGAAAAAGTTATTTCTTGGCTGGAAGATTTAGAACGTGATGATTTTATTGCTACTGAATCTCGCTTTCTACAAATATTTAGCTTATTAAAAGAAATTAGAGATAAAAGCACTGAAGATCCAGAGACAAGAATTGCTCAGTTAGAACAAGAGCGCGATCGCATTCAACAAGAAATAGATCTGATTAAAGAGACTGGCAAGGTAGAAAATTATAATTCTACTCAAATTCAGGAAAGATTTAATAATGTTCAGAATCTTGCTCGCGGTCTAATTTCCGACTTTAGGCAAATAGAAAAAAACTTTCGAGAATTAACAGAAAAAATTACATCGGCGGGATTGGAAGCTAAAGCGAATAAAGGTTCGATTGTGGCTGGGGTTTTAGATGCCGACGCTGAATTAAGAGAATCCAATCAAGGTAAGAGTTTTTATACTTTCTTTCAATTTTTGCAGTCGGATAGCAAGCAACAAAAATTAGAAGAATTGATTAGGGCAGTTTATAGTTTAGAAGATTTATCTTTGCCCGATCCTCGATATGAATATTTACGGGGAATTAAAACAGTTTTCTAAACAAACTCGCGCTATTACCAAAACTGGATTGATTAAACATGGTGGAGAAAGACATGAAAAAGACGATAGTTCCCGATTAGGCGATCGCCGTAACTATATTTTAGGCTGGGATAATGCTGCTAAAATTGCTGCTATTGAAGTTGAATTGGATTCAGTTAAGGTCGAATTAGATAAACTCAACAAGCAAATCAAATCTTTGGAAAAGAAGCGCAATCAACGCTTGCAACAACAATCTTGGTTGCAAGATTTTATGAAATTTACTGATTTTATAGAAATAGATTGGCGCAGTAGCGAACAAGAAAAGCAGCAGCGAGAAAGAATCGCGATCCTGAAATCAGTAATTTTAAAAATAGTTTAAAAACTTGTTTGGGAGATGTAACCAGACAAACTGCTGAAGATAATGAAGCAAGATTTAAAAATATTCAAAAGCTATTAATAATTCCATTTAAAGAAAAAGATAAATGGACAATTAAAGTTACGGATGTTCGTAACTGGTTAGATTTTGCCGTTAGCGAATGCGATCGCGCCGATAATAAAGACAAAAGTTATTATACAAGTTCTTCTAACTTGTCAGGAGGGCAAAAAGCTAAACTTGCTTTTACAATTATGGCTAGTGCCATTTCTTTTCAATTTGGATTAAATCAAACTAATTTTAGTGGGAAGTCTTTTCGCTTCGTGGCTATAGATGAAGCATTCGGAAAAGTAGATGCTCCGAATACACGAAGTATAATGAATTTATTTAAGACATTAAATTTACAACTATTAGTAATTACTCCATCAGACAAAATTGATGTCCTAGAATCTTATATATCGAGTTTGCATTTTGTTCATAATAAACCAACTAAAGATTTTTCTAGTGTTGAGTCAATGTCAATACAGTAATTTCAGCAAAATCGCAAGCAGGCTTTAGCTAAAGATAATGATAAATCCTTCACAAATTAAACAGAAAGCGCAAAATAAATATAAATATTTTCTGCAAGCTAGTATTGAGCAAAAAAAACTTTTTCCCTTTGGAGTTTCCTGTTGGTAAAATTCCCCAAGACTATATCAAACTGCAAGATGAACTTACAGAACTATTAGATAATTCTAAATCAAAATTAGGTTATGGATATTCTGTAGAATTGACCACTAAAAACACTCATAAATATGGACAACAATCTTTACCCACAAAAATTAGTATTGATTCTGAAATAGATTATCTCAAGTTACTGAATAAAAACTCGGAATTTAGCAAGTTCAAAAATAATATCAAGTTAATTTATGCTTCAGTACCTCAATTAAAACAGTGGACAATAAAATATCCTCTTAAAGTTATTGATTATGTAGATAAATGGGAAGATTTATTAAAGGTTTGTAGTTATTTTCTAGCTCATCCAAAGCCAAATCTCTATCCGCGAGAACTTCCTATAGCAGTTCATACCAAGTTTATTGAAGAGAATAAAGCAATTATTACCTCTCTTTTGGAAGCAATCTTGCCTCCCGAAATGATTCAGGTAGTGGATAAGAAGCAAAAACATATTTTTGAACAAAAGTTTTCGCTTAAATATGATGAACCTTTAGTAAGGCTAAGAATATTAGATAGCCAGGTAAAGATAGAAAACAATTTTCCAGTTCTCAATTTATCCGTTCCTTTGTCTGAATTTGAACGAATTAACTTAAAAGCCAAAAATTGTTTTATCGCCGAAAACAAAATGAACTTTCTTACCTTACCCAATTTAAAAGACAGCTTTGCTATATGGGGTAGTGGGTATGGCATTCAAATACTAAGATCTGTAAGTTGGTTGTGCGAGCGCAATATTTTTTATTGGGGAGATATAGATATTGATGGATTTAAAATACTCTCTCAATTTAGAGGTTATTTTCCTCAAACTATTTCTGTAATGATGAATCGAGATACTTATAAAAATTTTGAGAGGTTTGTAGTCGATGTTGAATTATCTATACCCGAACATTTATCAGATTTAAACTCAGAAGAATACGATTTATATTCGTTTGTATGTAGAGAAGGAAAACGGCTATAACAAGAGCATATTAGCCAAGATTTTGCAGTTGGATGCCTAGCTAAATGCTTGATAGAGTCGCCTCCAAACAAAGCATTAACACAATGAACTGCTTTGAGTTAATTAATAATTATTCAAGATCGGGTGACGTGCCTTCTATTGCATCTGCAGGTCTTCTATTTGGTGGTGGCGCAGGGCGATCCGAAGGCTACGCGTAGCGTAATCGCGTGTTGCCGTAGCATTGCATAGTTGTCCGTCGCCGTCCCCCTCAAACTTGCAGCCAGACTCGCCTTTAAAACAGTTAATAAAAGAATTACTCCCTGCATCTGCTACGCGATAGTGATAGCCTCGCACTTCGTCGTATATACCGCCACATTGGTCTAAATTAGTTGCTTCCTTACCTTCTCGATCTAAATGAGCGTACATGGGAAATCCATCGAGGGCGTAACCGATCATAGGTGCATAGTTATCTGATTGTTCGACTTCGGTAGAACAGCCTGTATGAGCGTGATAATGATATCCGCCATGGAGATTAATATGTCCTCCACAGTCATCAAAAGGGGCAAGGGTATGTGCGCTTAAGATAGCTTCGGTGGGTGCTGGAGGATCGAAGGTAATTCCGTTCAAAGCCACCCCGATTGCCCTTGCCCCTCCACGACCGATTTCGCTAGGAGTAGTTTGGGAAACGGGGGTGACTGGAATGACAAAGGTTTGGATCGCTGCCTCTTCATCTACGTATTCGGGCAAACACTGGACGCAGTAATTATTATATTTTTCATCTACGTCAGGGCGGGCTGCTGCTGCACATTCTTCTGCCGATCGCGTGACCTTAACCGTACCATTGTCTCGGTATAGTTTCCACTCATCATCGTTGTAAAATTCGTCCAAGTTTTCAATAAATTTACCATCCACGTCATAAACTTTGCCGTCCTCGATCCAGATTCCTCCCTCTTGAGCCGAATCTGTAAGGTTACTAGGACACCAAGGTCCTGCTTGATGGTTGCTGGGTTTGGCGGTCATGGTAGTAATGCGATAGCAAGTAGTTTCAGTCCCTCCTGATAAAGTACAAGGTTCTTCGGTAATGTTTTTAACCAATCCTTGTTCTAGGAATAATGAGGTGTCTACGCTTCTAGAAGTCTCTACAGACATAGCTTGGTCTTGGATAACGGTATCTTTATGACAAGCGGAAACGAGAAAGGCGATCGCCAAACTGGAAAAAGATAATAAAACTCTACACTTGGCATTCATCAAAAAACTATTAGACTTTGGTTTAAGTGCTAGAAAATAATAAAGAATTCGCGCAGAGGTCTCTACCAATGGACAATTGTTAATTTTTGAATTATTGGAAAATAGCCACAATTAGACCCATAATAATTTACTAGGGTCGCTTCTCTGGAGGTGGAGGCAAAGCATCTTTTAGTTCTTCTACCGACACTCCCAACTTCTCGGCAGCAGCTTCAAAATCTGGGGGTGGACTTTTACCTAAAGCTTCTGCAAGCTCATCTTCGCTGACACCTAGTTTCTCGGCTGCTTCGTCAAGATCTGGCGGTTGACGAGCGCCGTTTTGAGGCTCATTACTTTCCTGAGAGAAACTATCCCCAGCTTCCGATCCATTGTCGTCTCCTAAGGATTGACTACCACAAGCAGTAACAGCGATCGCTATCGACAGGCAAAAGACCGCTAATTTGGTTACAGTCTTGATTTTTTTTGACCAAAAGTAGTTTTTACTCATATTTGTTCTCATATTTATTGCTTTTGAAATGATTTTGATCGAGGCGATCGCTGTCTGCTTGAATGCTAACGACGTTAGTGAGAATGCCGTTAGTGAGAATGCCGTTAATATCCCACTTTTCTACTTCTTGTATCGTCTTAGCAAGTTGTAATTTGATACTGTGACTGTTGATTTCATACCTCTTCTAGATCGAAGCAAATCAAGATTGCAGTCAATGAGGTTTTTTGATTACAATTTTGTAATTATTCTGACGGAAGATTTGTTGGTGTAATCGTCCAATAGATAAACTCACAAATGCGTTGTTGTTGCAATCGCCTATCCGATCAAGTCAACAAAATTATCAATACGGTAGAATGCAATCGATAACGCGATCGCTAAAGTATAATTACTCAGACTCTTCATAGGGAAAAGACGAATGATGCAGATTGATGTGTAATTCACCGTCAGAGTCTTTGCGGTACCCAAGACTATACTCCGCCTTAACTTCTTCTCCAGTATTGGCATCGGTAAAATAATAGTCCCCCATACTAAGAGCAGAATCGCAATTTAAAATCATGCCTGCGTTTTCAAATCGGACTTTACTCCAAGGTTGAATGGCAAATCCATCGTCTTCTGAGACGACTCCTTGAACAAAATAAGATACGGCTTCTGCTTTATCCAAACGAAATTCATCTTCTGAGGCTTTTGTAGGCTTAAATAAAACCTCTCCTTCATCGTAATCGTATAGCTCGGTGACTAAATTATCGGCTACAGCTTGATAATCGCGATTGCGAAGCTAGCCGAAGGCATCGCTTTGATAGGCGTTAGCGATCACCACAATACCTTCACCCCAAGTCTTTTGGGCTGCGGTCACCTCATCTTGAGTAATGCAACTGTCGGCAGTATCTTGAGTCACAGTTTCAGCAAGAGATGTACTTTTGAGCGAGATAATTGAACTGAACACAAAAGATGATATTCCTAATCTTATCCCTCTTCTGTCAGTTTCCGAGAAATGAGATACGATAAAGATAGTTGTCAACAGTCAAAAGACTTGCAGGTTGATGGATGTAGAGTTATAAAATCCAGAAACATTTAAAGCGATCGCCTACACCTACATCAACAATGGCTAAACAAAAGTGGACGGAGCAAGCACTACTTTGAACAATCTGCGTTTGATTATTCAACCGACTATTCTGTTCTGGATGATTATTCCCTGGTTAGATATTTTTCCTAACCGTTCTTTATTACTTGGTTTTCATTAATAATTGCTGTAATCAGTTTTATTTTTATTTGCCTGATGGTTAAAAGTTGATTGCTTTACTTCAGAATCGCCTAAATCAAATCCAATAGCCACATAGTACTTACCTAAGGCAGTAAAGCTAATATGGCAATCGGATTTGATTTGTGAAAAACGACAAGTTACTCTGCTTCCTCAGAAAAATCGTGTGGAGCATTCCCTTGCGGTGGGCCACCTTCTGGTATGCCTTGGGCAATTTCTTGAGTCACGAAAGCGTGACCCTGCTGGGTCATCGGACTATGTAATCCGAATGCCAGCACCGCGAGCGCAACGCCCGATGAAAGAACGATTAGTCCTGCTTTTTTCATAGATATAGCTCCAGTTAAAGAAAACGCTAAATTTCGAGTTGTTGTGTAACTGTTAGATCCAGTTTTTGAGAATTGATACCAGATTTTTCTGAAGCAGCAGAAGTATTTGTAGTAAAGGCTACAAAAAAGACCATTAAGATAAAAAGTTTACTGCTTTTCATTTAATTATTTCTATAGCAAGGATATTTAGTTAATTTCGCTAGCAAACAATTAAACCTTTAAATGATTACATTTAAGTCTATTTTTTTATTACATTCTTGTAATAAAAGTCTTTAATTAAAAACTTAAAATGTAGGTATAAGCAAAACATTAGTTCGTTACGAATAATATTTAAATTGTATTAATTAATACTATTTTTGTTTATGAGCAATAAAAATTTTTGATATTAATATGTCTCGTTTATTTCGTAAATATCATCGCTGGCTAGCAATTATTTGTTCCTTACCTTTATTTTTAACGGTTATTACAGGTATTGCTTTTCCTTTAGCAAAAAGCTTACATCAGCGTCAGTTAGCTCGCTGGCTAATCCATGTACATACGATGGAAATTTTGGGATTAGATGAATGGTTTCCGATTATTAATGGTTTAGGCTCATTGGGTTTATTGATTACGGGAGTTTATTTAATTGTTTTTCCTCGACAGAGAAGTAGATATTAAAAATATTTTGATTAGTAATTAAATTTCATCCAAATGAAGAGGGTTTGGTGGTCAAACAAAAAAAATAATTTATCCAGTCACTATATATAGGAATGATAATTGCAATTAGTCAAACAACTACAATTTATGCTGAAGAGATTGGCAATTCTAATTTAAATAATACTCGTAATTCGGTTAACCCCGAACGCCTAATTAAATTGTTAACCAATAATAAATTTATGGCATCTGATGAAAACAAATTATTGCCTACATCAAATAATATTACTACCAATATTATTAAACCCGATCAACAATCAATTTCAGAAACAATTGAACTCAATCCTAGTAAAAACCCTTTATCATTACCCACTAAACCCGAATCAGTAGATACTCCTACGCAGACACCAATTACTCTCGAAGAAGCGATCGCTTTAGCTCTAAAAAACAATAAAGAAATACAGGAAGGCAAATTACAAGTTGAAAGTGACACCGCAGCCTTAAGAGAAGCCAAAGCCGATCTTTATCCGACTCTCGATTTGGATGGTGGATTTGATTATAGTAACAAGGCTTTTTTAGAAAGTATTTCTGATGACATTATTAACGACAGTGTAGACGAACTAATCGAAGAGAATCCCAATTTTTCCCAGGCTGAAGCCAGGAGTATTATTGAAGATGAGTACTCTGATTATGACGTTGCCAGTGCCGAAATCAGTGCAAATGTCACCCTCAGCTATGACATCTACGATGGAGGATATAGAGGTGCCAACATTCGCTCTACTACCTGCGATCGCCATGTTTAATGACATCGGTTTTGGACAGTGTTTTCGTTATCTAACGGGTTTAATTGAAGTTGGGGGAGCGATTTTAATTCTGATACCGTCGATCGCTTTTTGGGGTGCGTTATTACTTTCTTTGACGATGATTGGCGCAATTTCGCTTCATCTTTTCGTGCTGGGTGGTAGCCCTTTTACTGCAATGCTATTACTTACAGTTACCTCAACTTTGATGTTGCTAAAACCAACTAAAAACTAAATATTTAACTCTGTAATTTAACCAAAGCGATCGCCAAACTCAAATTCTATTTAGTACGTATGGAAGTAACCGCTAATAACAGATTGTTTACTGACGGTACTTTTACTTTATTGTTCTAAATTTCATTAACCAACAAATTCATAAGCTAAAAAATTTGAGAATTTTAACTATGCTGCTAAAAACACTTAAAGCTGCTGTTCAACTGCATCACACGCTACACTAACACCGTCTTCTGTCTGGATAATTTGTCCAACTTCTGTCGCCTTTGCTGCATAAGACGGATTTGCTATTAGTTCATTCAATTCTTTAGCAACTCGTGATGCAGTATACTGTTCGCGGTTAATTGTGCGCGACGTTCCCAGTCGCCTAACTCGTTCGGCATTGTCTGGTTGGTCATAGGTGTATGGCATAATCAGCGTTGGACAGCCCGCCCGAAGTGCCTGAGCCGTAGTTCCAATTCCACCCTGATGGATAACTGCACGAGCATGAGGAAATATTTTTGAGTATGGAGCATAGTTGGTGGCAAAGATATTCTTGGGTAGATTGTCTGGAAGCTTGTTTCCGCCCATTAGCAAAACTGCACGACGGTTTAACTGGTTTGCTGCTCGAATGCTCTCTGTGTAAAAGACACCAGGATTTAGTACATTGGCAGAACCCAAGGTAAATACAAGGGATGGTTCACCTACCTCTAAAAATTGTTGAAGTTCTGGAGTAAGTTCTGATTTATTGCCATCATAAAATGTAAAGCCTGTAAGAACGGTGTTTGCTGCCCAGTCAGGTTGAGGCTTTGCCAAAATCGAGTCAAACATTGCCAACACCAAATAGGGAGAAAATTTGTCGTCAATCAAAGGATTGCCGATGCGTTGAGGTAATTTTAGTTCTTTCCTTAATTGGTAAATTGGTTCAGCCCAAGATTGAGTTAAGGTTTTTAAAAACTGGATCGCGCCTCTATTGAACGGCAAGCCTAATCCCCGTAGCTTGGCTAAGAAGGGAAAGATCGCAATAATAGGTGGATCGTAGACCGAAAACATTGAGAAGGGGGATAAAGCCGAAGATGCCCAACGAATCTCCAGTTTCTCAGCCACTAACCGAGCTGCATAGACAATCTCTCCAGCAATCAGGAAGTCCGCATCTTCAGCAGCATTCAGCAAATCGGTGTATGTTTCACGCAGGTTTGGCAATAGCCAATTACGAACGACGTATTCCGAACCTGTTTTTGGCTCTGTCATGCGGGCGATTTCTAAAGGATCGTCTGTTCCGTCAGGGCGCAGATCGTAAAACTCAAATCCCAGGGCTTCAATCTTTGCTTGATAACCTTTATGGGTTGCAAAAACAATATTGTGACCCCGCCGACGTAATTCAAGTGCGATCGCAATTTTGGGATGCAGATCGCCTAAAGATCCGATGGTGGTAATAACAATTCGACTCATAATTCTGCCTCTTTGCGGACTTCATCTATATTTGTCGATAGAAGTGATTGTTCTCGTGGGGTTTCAGTTTTTAGAATAACGAATTCCAGAATCAAATAGATTGTCACTAAGTAAAAGGCACATTCAAGTATTGCCCATATTGCTCTATTTTTCGGCATATTATTCTCTTTCAGATAA
>JBCCDL010000104.1:0-11720 GCA_039030815.1 Cyanobacteria bacterium P01_A01_bin.83
ATATAGTTTAAATATTTGTCACTAGCTTCGCTACATTCAATGAAACCCCTATGAAACTTGAATGAGAAAGCTTTCATCGTTTTTCTGACTACTTAACTTCCTCAATTTCCTCTACTCCCTCTACCTCACCACTCCACTACCTGCTACCCGCTACCTATTTATCCGCTACCCAACCGATAACCCATCCCTCTGACGGTTTCAATCGCTGCACTTCCTAGTTTCTTTCGCAAATAGCCGACATAAACATCGACAATATTTGAACCAGGATCGTAGTCGTAACCCCAAACAAGGTCTAATAGCTGCTGTCTGGTCAATACCTGTCCTGGATGGCGAAAAAACACCTCTAACATCGTAAACTCGCGGGCTGGTAGTTCAATTTCTCTATCATCAACTAAAACTTTACGAGTACGCAGATCGAGGGTCATGTTACCTCGCTGAATTTGCATCTTGTCTTGTTTTGGTTGGCTGCCATTAGCCTTTTTCAATCTCACTTCAATCCGAGCTAATAGTTCGGCAAAGCTAAAGGGTTTGGTTACATAGTCATCTGCACCACCCTTTAAACCCGCCACTTTATCCATTACGTCATCTCTAGCAGTAAGAATAATTACGGGAAAATCGATTCCTTGTCCCCGCCACGCTTCTAAAACCTCCAATCCATCTTGCCCAGGTAAACCCAGATCGAGCAGTGCCAAATCGAATTCACAACCAAAAGGGAAATTTAAAGCAGTATCAGCATCTTCGGCAATAGTAGGGTTGTATCCTTTGGCTTTTAAACCTTTAGCGATAAAAGCAGCAATTCTGGCTTCGTCTTCGACGATTAGTATTTGTTTCATGAGAGGTAAGTGGGTAGAGGAAGTAGGAGGGAATAATTTATGGCTTTTGTTTTTCGTTAAATTCTAGAGGAAAAACTAGGGTGAAAGTAGAGCCGATGCCGAGTTTGCTTTGTAGATTAATTTCTCCTTGATGAGCTTCCACTACCGCCTTGACGATCGCCAAACCTAAGCCAGTACCTTCAGAACGGCGACGAGTGTTTTTGACCCTAGCAAAGCGAGCGAAGATCCGTTCTTGTTCTTTGGCGGCAATGCCGTTTCCTGTATCTCTCAGCCAAAATTCGACGCGATCGCCTTTTATTTTCGACCCGAACACAATCAGACTATCCACTATAGTATGTTGTACGGCGTTACTGGCAAGATTAATAATTGCCTGAGTAATTCTTTGATGATCGCCTGTCATTTTTCCCGATAGGATTTGACTGTCTAAATGCCAGTTGCGCTCTCCCAAGGTTTGCATTTTGCCAAACATTTCTGTAATAAATGTGGTTAGTTCGATAGTTTCAATTTGCAAAAAATCGGGGCGTTCTGCTTTTGCCAATAAAACTAAATCTTCTACCAAACGATTCATTCGATCTAGTTCGTCGATAGTTAAGTTAACAGTTTCCTGTTGCTCTGGAGTATCTATGTCCATCAGTTCCAGATGTCCGCGAATGATGGTAATTGGGGTTTTTAGTTCGTGTCCCGCATCATTGATAAAATTGCGCTGGGTGTCAAAAGAATCTTCAATCCGCTCCATCATGGCGTTAAAAGTACGTCCCAACTGTGCCAACTCTCCTTGACCTTGAACCTGAATGCGCTGGCTGAGATCGGATTCGGAAATTGATTTAAGAGTATCAGAAAAGTTGTGTAAAGGAGCAAGGATCTTACCTGCTGCTACCCAAGCAATTCCTGAAGCCAATAAAATTATTAAAAGTAAAACTTGGACAACAGTATTAAAAGAACTCAATACTTCCTGTCGTTCTCCTGCTGAGAGATGAACCACGACAAAAACGCCTATAACTTCTTTCGTAGTTTTAATTGGTTCGGCTTTGTACAAAATGCTACCTATATTAGGATCGTCAACCTTGATTTCTCCTTCTTTTTCCACAGTAAGCTCTTGCCAATCTTGCATTATTGCCGAATTAGGTGCAATTTCTTCTGGTAAAAAAGAGGCGTTAGTCTTATGAAAAGAATCGCCAATAAAAGCAATAAAATAATTATCATCTTCACCTTGATTAGTAGATATAAAGTTATCGAAAGCCGAATTTATTCTTTTATTTATTCTCTCAGATGCTGCCAATTCTGGGTCTGGGTTTAGGCTAGATTCTAATAAAATTTCAATTAATTCTTCCTCGAATTCTTCTAATTGTTCCCGCATATCCCTTTCTACCCGTGCGGTAACTTCCGCAATTAAACGATAGCGAATAGTAGGAATAGCGATTGCAATAAATAAACCCATTAAAATCAAATACCACAGTAAAATACGAGTTCGGGTTTCTTGATAAATTTGAAAATTATTTAAATGTTTGGCTTTGAATCTAATATTTTGCCACCATGACAACATTTTTTTTCTGTAGACTTGGAGGTTCTTCATTATCAATGAATTTTTTCGGTTTAGGAACACAAATAGTCAAAAAAATAGCGATCGGCTTATTAAGTAATAATCAATGAGTAAGATTTCTAGCAAAACCCCTCTACCCCTTTACCCCTCTACCTCTATACTCTCATACCCCTCTATTAAACGACCGCAGATTAAATTTTTCTCATCAAAGATTCACACATAGCTTAATACTGCTTGTAAATATACAGATCGAGATACTCAAAGTTTGGGAGGGCATCGGTTTAGATTCTCGTATTGGCAATAAGTTTTTACAGGCTGGGATCGGCTGGGGTGGTTCTTGTTTTCCCAAAGATGTCTCTGCCCTAAAACTAACCATAAACATTTAAAAACCCTACCTCTACTCCTACCACCCACTACCCACTACCTCACCACCCGCCATGCCACCAACTAACTCACAATTAGCCGCCCCAGGCGCATACCAAAAAATCATGCTTTATTCCCATGATGCCTATGGTTTGGGTAACATCCGCCGTATGTTGGCAATCTGTAAATACCTACTAAAATCTATTCCCAACCTCGACCTTCTGCTGGTTTCTGGGTCGCCGATGCTGCATGACTTTCGCCTACCTACAGGACTAGACTACATCAAGTTACCCTGTCTCAATCGGGGATGGGGACAGATGGCGGTGAAATATCTCAATGCCGATATCGAGTCTATTTTAAGGTTGCGATCGGAAATTATCTTGGCAGCAGCCAAAAATTATCAACCAGATTTAGTTTTGGTAGATAAGAAACCGACGGGAATTGAGAGAGAATTACAACCTACCATTGAGTATTTAAAACAGAACCTACCTAAGACTAGATTTATATTACTACTACGGGATATTTTAGATACTCCCGAAAAAACTATTGCCGAATGGCAACGAGAAGGCTATTACCGCCAAGTAGAATCTCTATACGATCGCATCCTAGTCGTGGGAATGCAAGAAATTTTCGATTTGATAGGGGAATATCAGTTTGGTGAAATAATTGCTGATAAACTTCGCTACTGTGGCTACATCCGCAAAAAATCTGGTTTGAAAAACCGTCACACCATCCGACAAGAATTAGGCATTGGTAAGGACGAAAAACTTGTTTTAGTTACTCCTGGGGGTGGAGAAGATGGCTATTCCCTAATCGCTAACTATCTTCAAGGGTTGACGCAGCAAAGAGATCGCTTGATCAAGCAAAACATTCATACTCTAATCTTCTGCGGTGCAGAAATGCCACTCCAACACCAACAACAAATCGATCGACAAGCAAAAGGATTACCAGGTTTAACCATCAAAGAATTTACTAACGACATGATGAGCTATATTAACTCCGCCGAGATAGTCGTGTCCATGTGTGGATACAATACAATTACCGAAGTATTACAAAAAAACAAAAAAGCGATCGTCGTTCCCCGCATCAAACCAGGTAGAGAACAACTCATCCGCGCTCAAAGCATGGCGAAAGCAGGATTAATTGAGATGATACATCCCGAAAAACTCACACCAAGTTTATTAATTGAAACCGTATTTGATAGTTTAGCCTTCGCCAAATCTCCAGCTAAATCCGTCCGTCTAGACTTTCTAGGACTACCCAGAGTTACCGACTATCTATCAATGCTAATGTTCGATTCTTTCAACATCCAAAGATTGCCTGTAAATCTGCGATCGACTTAATAGAGCAATGAGTGATATTTTTAACTAACTCCACTACTCCTCTACCTCACTACTCCCTCTACCTTCTACCTCCTAGCCACTACCTAAAAAAAACTCCTACCTAAAATGAATAAAGTAATGTTTTACTGCCAACATATCCTTGGCATGGGTCATTTAATTCGCAGCGTGGAAATAGTTAAAGGACTAATTCCCGACTTTGAGATTTGCTTTATCAACGGCGGACAAGTCATTCCTGAATTTGAATTTCCGACCGAGATTGAAGTAATTAATATTCCTGCGGTCAAAACTGACAGCGAGTTTAATGAACTACGTCCTGTTGATGAAAATCTAACTATGGCAGAAGTAGAAACCATCAGAACAAAAATGCTGTTAGATACCTGCGATCGCTTTCAACCAGATATCCTGATTGTCGAACTGTTTCCTTTTGGTCGCCGTCGCTTTTCTTTTGAATTAATTCCTCTGTTAGACAAAGCCCAAGCAATGGGAACAAAAATTGTTTCCAGCGTTAGAGATATAGTTGTCACCAAACAAAACCAACAGCGGCATGAAGAAAAAGTCTACAAGTTAATTAATAAGTATTTCGATCTACTCTTAATTCACGGCGATCCTAATTTTGTCAAACTCGACCTTAGTTTTTCTCGCGTTAACGATTTAAACTGTCCCGTTCACTACACGGGTTATGTGGTGCAACCAATACCCAAAAAGCGCCAAATCATTGTAGACAAACCCACAATTTTAGTTAGCGTTGGTGGCGGAAGATTCGGACACAATTTATTAGAATGTGTCGCTCGTACTGCACCAATTTTACGAGATAAAATACCCCACCATATTCAAATATTCACGGGTGCTTTTTGCCCCAATGAAGTATTAGTAGAGCTAAAGGATATGACTAAGGATCTAGATAATATAACTTGCGATCGCTATACAACTAATCTACTCAACTATATGCAACAAGCCGACTTATCCATTGGCATGGCTGGCTACAACACCACCATGAATATTTTAAGTACCGATGTCAAAGCGATGATGATGGCATTTCAGGGCAATAACGATAAAGAACAAGAAACCCGTTTGAAGAAATTAGATAGTTTGGGTCGAGTCAAAATGATTCATCCTGAAGATTTACAACCAGAAAAATTTGCTCGGCAAATTATTGATTACTTAGAACAAACTCCTAGTAATTTAACTCTCAATCTTAACGGAGTTAAAAACACTAGCGATTATCTACAACAGCTAACAACTAAACAGCTTCAGACAGCAGTAAGTAGAAAATAATAATCGAATGAACAACGCCGATTTTTATAATGCTAATCTCGATAATTTCGTTGCAATGAAAAATAATTTTATCATTCTGGCTGCTGCAGTTCGATTTTCTTATGACATTGTCAAATTCGGGTAATTCTATTCATAATTGTCAGGATACGACTCAAAACCAAGAAGATTTAAACAAACTGGTTGCTAGCATTTGTCAAGAGTTACTTCCCAGTCTTCAACTTAGTAGTATTCATCCCCATAATCCTGTAGTAGTTGATCGCGTTACCGAACCTTGGCAACTATTGGGAACGGGTAATTATGCTGCTGTATTTTACCATTCGACTTATCCCAATCTAGTAGTCAAAATTTATGCTCCTGGCAAAGAAGGTTGGTCAGAAGAGGCAGAAGTTTATCGTCGTTTAGGGGCGCATCCTGCTTTTTCACAATGTCTTTATGCCCAAGATAATTTCTTAGTACTGCAAAGACTATACGGAATAACTTTGTATGATGCAGTACACCAAGGCTTAGCAATTCCGCCTCAAGTGATAGAAGATATTGATTTGGCTTTGGAATATGCTCGCAGTCGTAATCTAAATCCTCATGATGTTCATGGACGCAATGTTATGATGTCGTCAAAGGGCAAAGGATTAGTAGTAGATATCTCAGACTTCTTAAAATCAGAACCCTGTTGTCTTTGGTCAGATTTAAAAGCAGCTTATGCTTGGTTGTATATACCTCTATTTTCTAGGTATCGATTGCCCTTACCCTATTTTGTGTTGGATTTGGTACGGGCTAGTTATCGTATCTGGCGACGTTGTTCAAAGAAATATTAATCAAAAAGCTTAGAGATATGAGCGATGAAAATTCTCTCATAGAAGCTTCACACAGGATTAATTCCCCATCGGCAGACTAATAACAATCGATTTTTAAGTTATTAGTAATCATGCTAACTATTTGTCTTATCGCATCAGAATTTTCTCCCGATATCGGAGGTGGAGGCTTATCGGCAAAACGCATTGCCTTCTCATTAAAGGAATTAGGCGAGCAGGTTCGCTTAACAGAGCAGGATGGTATTACCGTACATCTTATGTATGCTGTGGTGGTGCGAGAGTCTTCGACACTGCTTCGCAGAGCGCGATTATTTTGATATTCAATGCTCAGTTTCAGTCAATATTTACGCTCGATCATTAAATTTGTTATCGCTACCTGCCCTTTGTGGCTGACAATATTTATTTTAAATTCGGCGATCGCTCAACCTAACTCTACCGCAGATTTAGGAGAAGTCGTTTCTGTAGATCAATTATCAAAAATATCGCCTACCGATTGGCGCTTGCAACAATTAAATCAGCTTGCCCAACGTACTGAGTGCCTGAGTACAGACTATCGACAAAGTGATGCCTACATGCGGACAAGTCCTTTGTTGCTCAGTAAACTCAACGGGAGAAAGGACTTGTCCGCATCTGACCCCCGCAACGTTTCCTCGCGCTTCGGCTATGCTTCCGCAAATCGCACTATTACTCGTGTCGAATTTGCCGTTGGGCTAAAGCAATGTTTAGATCTGCTCAAGCTCGGCAATTTAACTATAGAAGAGATTAGTTTCATCGCCCGCATGGAACGAGATTTTGCTTCAGAATTATTAGCTTTGGGGCAACGTGTAGATAATCTGGAAGCTCGGACAGATAAACTAGAAGCACAGAGGTTCTCGACTACAACCAAACTAAATGGAGAAATCTTATTTCAGCTAGGGGATAGCTTCAGTTCGGAGGATGATTCCCAACTATTTACTGGCTATCGAGCTAGGCTTAATTTTGACACCAGTTTTTATGGCGAAGATCGGCTGCGAGTGCGTTTGCAGGCAAGAAATACAGGGGAACTAGAAGAGGTAGAAGATACCTTTATGGTACGTCTAGGGGTAGATGGTGAGAGCGAGAACGAAATTGAGACAGAGGTGTCTTATAATTTTGTCATCGGCGAGCAAATCCAAGGAGTAGTAGGTGTTAACAGCGTTGGCGCAGACGATGTGGCAGAAGTATTAAATCCTCTTTCTAGTAGCGGACAGGGAGCAGTTTCTCGTTTTGCTCGTAGAAATCCCGCTACCCTCAGAGGTGCAGGCGGTACGGGTGCAGGTATTCAATACGAATTGAATGGTTCACTCCAGATAAGCTTGGGTTATTTTGCCGATGGCGATGATGCTGCCAACCCCAGCGACTCGGCAGGATTATTCGGTGCTTCCTATAGCGGAGTATTACAGTTAAAGGTTGAACCCGTAGAGGATTTAGAAGTAGCTTTGACCTATACTCGCAGCTACTACCGAGAAGGCGAAGCCAGATTGATGGGTGCAACGGGAAGCGAAAACGCCAACGAACCTTTTGAGGAAGATTCTACTTCTAGCGATAACTTCGGTTTTCAGGCAAATTGGAAGGTAAGCGATCGCCTGGAACTCGGTGGTTGGTTCGGCTATACTATCGCCAATAGTGAAATAGATGATGAGTCGGCAACTATCCTTAATACTGCCTTTACTTTAGCCCTTCTTGATCTAGGTAGAGAAGGCAGTGAAGGAGGAATCATCATTGGCATTCCTCCAATTGTCACCCAGCATGACAATTCTGAAATAGAAGACGAACGTACTTCGCTACACCTAGAAGCTTTTTATCGCTATCAAATTAACGATAATATTGCTATCACCCCTGGAATCTTCTGGATTACTCAACCCGATCACAGCGCGAGCGATTCAATTTGGGTGGGAACTGTTAGAACTCGCTTTAGCTTCTAACCCGTTCCTCGATATCCATCAAAGAGATTAGATTTGTTCGTGAAAATCTTCTCACAAAAGCTTCACATAGGGTTAATCGGTGATCGATATTCTAATTGGCATAGAACATTATCAACTAATTCCTTGCAGGAAGTTACCGTCTTTGGCAGCACAAAAAGATGAGAGAATCAGCCTTTAGCAAACGAAAAAAAACTAAAAATATCTCTCAAGCATTACCAGGACTCAGGCGTATTGTGCGGGAGTTTGCCCCAGAAATTCGCCAGCATAAATTACTGTTAGGAATTTCTTTTCTGGGATTAATTGTAGAGGTTATAGCACAGCTTTTACGCCCCTGGCCCTTAAAGTTTATTTTCGATTACATTATACTTGCCGACGCTGATTCCCCCGCCCTGAAGTTTCCCATGCTGTCGGAAGCCAATCCAATGACGCTACTATTCGTCTTTTCAGTAGGGATTATTGCTGTTTCGGGTTTGCGGGCTGTTGCTGCTTATGTAAGTCTAGTCACAATGTCTTTGGCTGCTTCCAAAATTGTAGCCGAGATACGCGCTCGACTGTACACTCATCTACAAAGGCTTTCTCTATCCTTTTATCACCGAGTCAAAAGTGGCGATCTAATTACCCGTATTACCAGCGATATCGATAAGCTGCGGGACGTTACGGTGATGGCTATTTTTCCCTTGATTGTCGAAATGCTGACTCTAGTTAGTATGGTCGGTCTAATGTTTTGGCTGAATTGGGAATTGGCTTTAATTGGCTTGGCAGTGTTTCCTTTGCTTCTGCTATCAACCATAAAAATAACTAAGCGTATCCATCAGGTGTCGCGCAAGCAGCGAAAACGAGAAGGAGCAATGGCTGCTACCGCAGCCGAGGCAATCGGGGCGATGATGGTGGTTCAAGCTCTTTCAATGGAACGAATGTTGCAACGTATGTTTGCCAGTCCTAACCGTAAGAGTTTGGCAGATAGTGCCAAAGCCCAACAGTTGTCGGCAGGTCTTCAGCGTACCATCGAGATTTTGGTAGCCATTGCTACTGCTTTGGTTATGTGGCGCGGGGTTAACTTAGTGTTGGCAGAAGCGCTTACTCCAGGGGACTTATTAGTATTTGTTAACTATCTCAAGTCGGCTTTCAAACCCACTAGGCAATTAGCTAAACACGTAGCTAAGATCTCTAAAGCAACCGCATCAGGAGAAAGAATTGTCGGTCTGTTAAATATTGTTCCCGCAATTCGCGATCGCCCTGGAGCAATTCAAGCACCAATGCTTAACGGCGCAGTAGAATTTGACTGTGTTTCTTTTGGTTATACCTCAGATAAAACGATCCTCAAAGATCTCAGTTTTAGAGTCAGCCCAGGTCAGAGAGTTGCCATAGTCGGACCTTCAGGAGGCGGTAAGTCAACTTTAGTTAGTTTGCTCCTGAGACTTTACGATCCTCAGTCGGGTCAAATTTTAATTGACGGTCACGACATCAGAAACTACAGGCTAGAATCTTTACGTCGTCAAATCTCAATCGTCTTACAGGATAGCGTTTTATTTGGTGTTAGCGTGCGGGACAACATTGCCTACGGCGCATTAGCAAGCGATAAACCGACTCTAAAGGGAAAACCTTCAGACGCTGGTATGACTTCGTTACGCGAAATTAAAGCTGCTGCTCGTTTAGCTAATGCCCACAAATTTATTACGGCATTGCCCCAAGGCTACGACACCATTTTGAGCGAGAGGGGTTCGACGCTTTCTGGCGGTCAACGTCAGCGAATTGCGATCGCCCGTGCAGCAGTTCGTAAAGCCCCAGTCGTGATCTTAGATGAACCGACCATGGGTTTGGACAACCAAAGCGAACAGGCTGTTACCGAAGCTTTAGACCGTATAACCGCCAACTGCACCACCTTTATCATCACTCATGACCTCAGATCTGCTGAAAATGCCGAGCGCATCTTCTATATAGAAAACGGCGCGATCTTAGAACGAGGGACACACTCGGAGTTAATGCAGCTAGGTAAAAGATACTCTGCTCTCTATCAACTCCAGAGAGCGGTAGATACTAAGCATTAAACATTAAGCATTGGACATTGAGCAATTTAAAATTGCCCAGAAATTAATTACTACTTTTATTGATAATGATGAACAATCCACCAGTTACGATTATTGTTGTACCGCGAGAGCGTTATCAATTCGCTCGCGAATCTCTCGAAAGCCTGTATAAAAATACTGCTTTTCCTTTTAATTTAATCTACGTAGACAACAACTCTCCTACTAAATTAAGACAATATCTGGAGGTGCAGGCGGAGGTAAAGGGTTTCGAGCTAGTTCGTTCCGAACGCTATCTTTCCCCCAATAGGGCAAGGAATATTGGCTTATCCTTTGTCGAGACTAAGTATGTTGTATTTGTCGATAACGATGTTATCTTTGCTCCCAAATGGCTGACAGCACTAGTAGGCTGTAGCGAAGCTAAGGGAGCTACGGTAGTCGGGTCTTTGGTATGTCAGTATCAACCCTTTCATGAAATCGTTCACTGTGCGGGGGGAGAATATATGTCTGCCAAACAATATGCTGAGTTTGCATCGGGTAAACCTCACCCTAGCGATTGCTCCAGATGGCAGATTGAAGAAAAAACTCCCTACCAAAATCAACGTATTGAGGAGGTTAGCGATCGCCTTAAACGGGAACCTACTGGTTTTGTCGAGTTTCATTCCATGCTAGTACGTACTGAAATTTTTGAAGAGGTAGGAATGCTCGACGAGAGATTCTGCTGTACCAAAGAGTATCTCGACTTCTGCATGAGCGTTACTATGGCTGGCGGTACGATTTATCTCGAACCTGATTCAGTAGTAACCTTTCGCACCCATCCTCCTGCACCGACAATGAACTGGTCGGATTTGCCCTACTTTGTGCTGCGCTGGAGCGATGCTTGGGAACTGTCTAACCTTCAGCACTTCCAGCAAAAGTGGAATCTAGAAGAAAGTGCCTATTTCCAAAGACGCTACAAAAAGCTAGGTAAAAGGCGTAGAGAAGCATTAATCGATCCTTTAGCAGTCAAACTGGGATTCTTGGGCAAAGAGAAGCAAAAATGGCTCAAAAAACGATTAGTCAAGCTAGAAAAACGGCTCAATCACTATTTGACCAATCGGCATAATTCGAGCGATCGCTCAGATGTTAAATCTACTTTAGATGTTGCAGTCAACAATTAGCAACTAGCAGTCAGCCATTAACAATCAACAATCAACAATCAACAATCAACAGTCAACCACTAACAAAAAAAAGGAGCAAGATAATGCTTTACAGAAAATTTGGTAACACTGGAATGAAAGTTTCCGCGATCGGTATGGGAACTTGGAACATTGGCAATCAATGGGGTGTAGTGGATGAAGACACTGCCCTGGCTACCGTCGAGGCTGCGGTGGATAGTGGAATTAATCTATTTGATTGCGCCGAGTCTTATGGCGTACCTAACGGTCTATCGGAAGAACGCTTGGGCAAAGCTTTACAGGGAAAACGCGATCGCGTTCATTTAGTTACAAAGATCGGTCGTTGGGGTAGACGTACTGGACAAATGGTGCCGATGACTACCGTGGACATGGTTCGCCTTTGCACCCATGCCTGTATGTTTCGTCTCAAAAC
>JBCCDL010000105.1:0-11600 GCA_039030815.1 Cyanobacteria bacterium P01_A01_bin.83
CTATGCAGACATATAAGATAATAGTTGTCAAAATATAGCTTTATTTACTAGTTTGTATCAAAGCAAACATAGATTTAATTGTTGACATTGGATTCAGAGAATAATCTTCTGATATTTTGAGTTTGTATTTCAACATAAGTTTGCTTGTGCTATCGATATTTCAATCAATTAAACAATTTAAGGAGCAAGAATTATGCTTATTCAAGATCTTCAGTATTTAGAGAATGTTGAGCCCACTGATGAAATGAATGTTACTGGAGCATTTGGTAGTGGACTAATTGGATTCTTTGCAGAAACTGGCGGTAATTTTGGATTTGGCTCAGCGGAATCTGATGTATTAGGTGACAATACTATTAGTGAATCAATAATAGATGTAGATGTTATACAAGGTACTGGTTCAAGTTCCTCTGCTTTTGGTTTTGGTATTGCTATTCCTGGGTCGTAATTGTGATTAATTAGAGAACAGTAAGGTCAATACCGCATCTATGAATTCAACAATTCGGTTCAAAATCTGGAATTAGATTCGACATTGCTCGAATTCAGAACTTAAATTTTAAACTCTTAATATTTGTGGACTCAAAACAAGATTTTCCCTTTCCTTGAAGCTGCAATAAAAATTATGATTTTCGATGAGGTGTTGTGATAATTTCATTTATCATTAAATAGAGAAAATCTAGAGTTTCCTCTTGATATTGGATGCGGTTTATTTTGCTATCTCTAGCTTAATTCCTTGATCTACACAATCAATATGCTATACATATCTCAACTAGTAACATGGTTAGGTTCAACTTATGAATCAATTAAAAATTATCGATCTCGAATTTATCAAAGATCTTTCTGAGAGAGAAAATAACAATCTTACAGGCGGCTTAGATGCAGATTTAGATGCAGATTTAGATGCTGAGTTAGAAGCAGAATTAATTCTTGGTAAGCCAACTATCATTTTTGGGCGTGCAAGTAGCGCCTCTGCTGGAGCTATTGCTGCTTCTCTCAGAGGCACAGCTTTTGCCAACGCCATTGCTGACGCTTAAGTCTGAATTAGAATACTCGTCCAACTTAAAATTGCAACAAGACTTGTAATATGAATTACTTTAATGTTTGCTACAAATAAAAACTCTGTAAGGGCGAACAGCCCTTCGGGTTCAGCAGTCGCTCACGGCACGGGAACCAACAAGATCGCGCTGCTTCACCGTTCGCCCCTACGAATAATGTGATGCATTCTTTTTTGTATTTCATATAACTAAAATATATTATTCAAGGAGAAAAAACTCATGATAGTTTCTGATTTAGACTATTTAGACCAGGTGGAAAATATTGATCCTGAATCAATTACAGGTGGTTTTAGCATTAGTAATGGCATTGGAGTAGCATTTATTGGGTTAGTTGAACAAAATTCTACAGCTTTTTCTGCTGCTGCCTCTGAAGAGGATGCTACGGCTATTGCGATCGCTAAAAATGAATCTACAATCACTTTCGGTGATGTATTTTGATTTTAATTAATCAAATAAGCTGTTTTGATTCATCAGACAGTTACTTAATAACACTTTCGAGGCAGTTTTATAGATGTCTCGAAGTTTTTTTGTTCTAGTTTAATCGATTGTAAATTTATTTACATTAATATCTCAATCATTTAGGAGTAATAAAAATGTTAATTCAAGACTTACAATATATTGCTGATATTGACAATAAAGTCAAAGGTGGTAGCTCAACTAAGCCATGGTGGAAAAATTCTGGTAATGTAGGGGTCGCCAACGCAAATTCTTACTCATTAGGTAAAAATACCTTTAGCGCAACGGAAGTTAAGGTAAATGTTGTACAAGGTGTTGGTTCCAGTACCTTGTCCAGTGCTGTTGCTTTGTCAGTTTCTTAATCACTGATGTTACGCACTGACTAAATCTTCTGAGGTAGGGATTGACAAAGCAACTCTTCGGTGAGTACATGGGGCAAACCGAAGGGTTCCTTTGTACGGACTTGCTGAGTCTAACGACTTGCTATCGCAACCGCAACCAACCTATGTATTAGGAAGTAGGGATTTACTCTATCTGCTAATTGTCTGCTGTTTTGTGTGACGTCAGTTAATCAGCATGACACGATTCATTATCCAGTTTGGATTGATGAATTGCTATTTGCTATAATTCTAAACCATCTGCCTGCAACTTTTTGAAGGGGTCGAGAATTAAATCAATTATTCGACGTTCCTCAACAATCACTTCGGCTGTCGCTGTCTGTCCTGGGGTGAGAACAATTCGTTTTTCTTGATCTTCAATATAAGGTCGTTCCAACTCAACTATTAGTTCAAAAACTTCTTGACGTCCTTGCTCAAGATCTACAAATTTTGAGTCTGGAGAAATCCAGCTTAAATGCCCCTGTGCCACACCATAATCTTGAAAGGGAAAGGCATCAAATTTAACTTTGACTGGCATCCCGACTTCGAGAGAACCACTCTCGGAAGGTGGCATTTGTGCTTTGAGAATTAAAGTCGAATCTTTAGGAGCAATATCGATAATTCTCTCCCCTGGTTGCACTACAGCTCCTGCTCCAGCAATGGGGAGATGAAATACAGTCCCATCAGCAGGTGCAGTAATTACTTGTTGAGTTAATTGGAATTTCAAAGAGGCAATTTTACTTTTAGCTTGGGCAGTTTCTGACTTAAGAGTCGCAATTTCGCTTTCCAGATTTTTAAGCTGCTCTTGGGTTTTTGAGATTGCTAGCTTTCCCGAGTGAATCAAACCCTCAGAACCGTTTTCCTGCTCCTGTAAACGCAACTTAGCTTGAGCAATATCTGATTCGGTTTGTTTGAGGAAATTACGATAGATACTTTGTTCTTCCTTGAGACGAGAACGAGCTTGGGCTAGCTCAGAATTAGCTTGTGCCAGACTTTCTGTATTTTCTAACGCTACTTGTTCAGTTTCCCGATAGCGATCTTCAGGGATAATACCATCCTTGAAAGCTTGGTGATAGCGAGCAGCCTTGTCTTTTGCTCCATCTAGAGCCACAACAGCCAATCTGACATTAGCTTGACTAGCATCAACTGCCTGCTGAAATTGCTCGATACGGGCTAGTTTTTCTTCTTTTCGAGTTAAATAAATTGAGTTAAGTCCTTGCAAACTTTGCCTGGCTTGTTCTACTTGCGACTGTTTTTCTAGTTGTTGAGCCTGATTTTGGCGCTCTTGAGTACCTAAAGACAGAGATAATTGATTTTTTAGGAGTTCCAATTGCGCCAATCGCTCTTGTTGACCTGATCGTTTCTCTTGTAACTCATTAAGCTGATTGGCAATCAGCTCTGATTCTAACTCTGCCAGAGTTTGACCTTTTTTGACAAGATCTCCTTCCTCAACCATTACTGAGGTAATTTTACCCAGAACTGGAGCATCTAAAGGGATGGTACGACCTTTTGGTTCCAGTCTGCCTCTTGCTGTGCCTGTTTCATCAACTCTCGACATAGATGCCCAAGGTATCAAAATTCCCACAAACAGAATTAAGACATAGGCTAGTCCTCTCGTCCACACTCTGGGTAAAGCATTGAGTAGCTCTTGAGTTGGCATCGACCAATTGTCAGGTTGCTTCTTCGTTTGTTCTAAGGTTGCATCTGATATTTCATTAACAGTATCGAGTTGGGAATTTTCTGGAGATTTACTTTGTTTATCTTGAGTCAGGACAGAAGATTCTCCAGGAAGAGCAGGAAATAAACCCCGACCAAGCTTGAGGTAATGGCTATCAACAAAGCGGATCGCATCAGCGAGTTCTGATTCCACTGCCTGGGGATGTTTATGAATATAGCCTTTTGCGCCTGCATCAAAAGCGCTGTCTGCATATTCTTGTCCCTTATGGGGACTAAGGACAATAACTTTGATGTCGGGACATAATTGGGCGAGCTTTTGAGTCAGTTCAATCCCATTCATGCCAGGCATATCAGCGTCAACTAGAGCGATGTGTGGTTGTAGATGTTGGGCTAATTCTAATGCGGTTTTACCGTTATTCGCTATGCCCACAATTTGCATATCGGTTTCAGATGCTAGAGCTAGGGAGATATGCTTGCATACCAATTGATGGTCGTCAACAATCAGTAACCGTAGTTTTTTGGTGGGGGATACAGGAGAGAGAGAACTATTAACTGCAATATTAGAAGAGGACATTTCTTGCTTAAAATTTTCAATAATTAAGATTAACGGGTAAATTGTTGCTGATTTAAATAGAAGTAATGACCTTGCTTGGTCATTAATTCCTGATGAGTGCCACTTTCGATAATGATGCCGCGATCTAAAACCAGAATTACATCTGCGCTTTGGATTGTAGATAAGCGATGAGCAATCACGATTGAAGTGCGATTGCGGAGAATTTTACTGAGATTATTTTGAATGATACGTTCTGACTCTGCATCTAAGCTACTGGTGGCTTCATCCAAAATCAACAGGCGAGGATTGCCCAACAAAGAACGGGCGATCGCAATGCGCTGACGTTGACCACCAGACAGGTTGCCACCTCCTTCCCCAATAGGAGTATCGTAGCCGAGGGGAAGTTCGCGAATAAATTGATCGGCTCCTGCCTGTCGCGCTGCGGCGATAATCTCTGGCTGGGTAGCTTGAGGATGAGCGATGCTGATATTTTCGGCAATAGTACTACCAAACAGAAAATTAGCCTGATCGACCACCCCAATTTGCTCTCTTAATGATTGCAAAGCAATATTAGTTATCTCTTGACCGTCGATTAAAATTTGCCCTTCCGTGGGGGTATATAGTCCAAGAATCAATTTGGCGATCGTCGTTTTGCCCGAACCACTGCGACCTACTAGGGCGATGGTTTGCCCAGGCTGAATCTCAAAACTGAGATTTTCTAAGATATTATTGGGACTTTCAGGATGATAGCGAAAACAAACCTGTTTAAACTCAATATGTCCCTTTAATGGAGGACAAGTATGACGGTTTCCCCCTTGCAGATCTTCTTCTGGTTCTGCTTCTAATACATCGTTAATTCGTTCAACGGAAATTGTTACCTCTTGGAAGTCATTCCAGAGTACAGTCAGTCGCTGAAAAGGCGAAATAACCTTGCCCAAAAGCATATTAAAAGCGATTAATTGCCCAATAGATAATTCTTGCTGAATTACTAACCAAGCTCCAAACCACAGTAAAATAGCGGTAGCTAATGCTTTAATGGTTGAGCTAGCGATTCGGAGCCGATTACGAATTATCTGACTAGAAAATTTAGTTTTAATATATTCGTTAAATCTTGATTCCCAATTCCAGCGAACCGACTGCTCAATTGCCATGGATTTAACAGTGCGAATTCCTGTCAGTCCCTCGATCAGATAACTTTTCTGATGAGCAACTGTGCGAAACACTTCCCGCGAAATTTGCCGCAAGATGGGGGTGGAAATCAACGCTAAAAAGGCAAATAACGGTACGATTACTAAAATTACTGCTGCTAGCTTCCAGCTATACCAGCACATGACCCCTACGTAGATAAATACTGTCAATAAGTCCAGAAAAATAGACAGAGAATCCCCAGTTAAAAAACGCTGGATCTTATGATTTTCCTGAACCCGAGCCATCAAATCACCTACATAACGCGACTCAAAAAATGATAATGGAAGGCGAAAAGTATGACGGATGAAACCTGCCATTAATGCTAAATCAATTTTGTTGGCTGTATGGTCTAGAAGATATTTCCGCAGTCCCGTCATAATGACGCTAAACAGACTAAATATAACTAACCCCATACCCACAGCATTGAGGGTGAGAATGTTTTGCTGGACTACTACGCGATCAATCAGTAATTGAGTAAAAATTGGGGTAATTAAGCCTGCTAGCTGAATTGAAATCGAGATAATCAATATTTCTAGCAACACCAACCAGTGAGGTTTGATTAATCCCCCAAAATTACCCAGACTATATTTAGCTTCCTGAGCTTTATGCAGTTGTGCTGTTGGTTCTAATAACAAAACATTACCTGTCCAACCAGCATCAAATTCTGCATGACTCAATTTTCTCTGACCTATGGCAGGATCTACTACAATCACCCACTGACGACTGACTTCATATACGGTAATATAATGTTTTCCTTCCCAGTGAGCGATCGCTGGCAGTTGTTGTTCGGCTAACTTATCCAGAGTAGCTTTAACAGGTCTGGTGGCAAATCCGACGCTTTCTGCCGCCGCTACTAAACCCCGTAACGAAGAGCCATGGCGACCTACGTTGGCAATTCGACGAAGCTGATTCAGGTTAAATCGCTTGCCCCAGTAGAGACCGATATTAATTAGGCAAGCAATCCCACAGTCAGAAGCACTTTGTTGGAGAAAACAAGGATAGCGTCGGGTAACTCTCTGTAGCAGATGACCAACTCTTTGTTGAGGATGGGGAAAATAATCAGCACGTTTAGTTCCAGGAGATTGAGAGCTTAACTCAACTTCGGTTAAGGCAATATTTTTCGGTTGGGGAACTAATACTGGCAGTGATTGCTCGATGACTATAGGCGGGTGTTGAGAGTCAAGCACATCATTCAATTGAGGTAAGTTGACTGATGCTAGATTCCAATCACCATGGCTCAACCCATATAATTCAGTGGCTACTGTTACCTGCCATGAACTCCCCTGAGCTGCTGTAGACGGCGGATAAATACTCCCTGCCCTTAATTTTTCGCCGATAGAACTTACCATTTCTCCAGATCTCAGCAACCACAACTTCTGAGTAGTTAGCAGAGAATCTGGAACTCTGCCTACTTCCAGTTTGTAAGATGTGAAAAGACCAAGGGTCTTAATTAAGCCTTCGGAGGTGACGTTTTTAAACAGGGGGTTGTGACGAGATAATAGTAATAATTCCTGTAATATTGCTTGTTGATGCAGATGTTGCTCTATGTCGGGATGACGCTGAATTAAATAGTCTAGTAATTCCCGATCGAGATAAGCAATCTTAAGCTGCTCAGAAGCTCTCGCATAATAGGGAGTAAAGGATTCTTGGGGAAACAAAGTAAGTTCCCCGAAAGAATTGCCGACTTTGAGGGATGTAATTAGGCTATGATCTCGGTCTAATAATCTAACCTTACCAGTTAAAATGATACAGATACCTGCAATTGACTCGTCTGCTTTCCAAAAAGGTTTGCTTAGAGTCGGTTCCAGCAGCTTGATCTTCTGTATACAGCGTTCTCTTTCTGATGGTGCTAATGTCTGCCCAAAGTGTTGTTCAAGCTGTTGTATAAGATAATGTTCCCAGGTAGATTTATTTGACAAATTTTGTAACATAAATCTGTAGCTCTCAGGCTGCTAAATAATTGGGCGGTTGGGGTTGAATGGACCCAAACTAGAAGAACTGGATTTTAAATCACTATTCAACTCACGAATAACCAGACTATATCCTTCAATACTTTGGCTTTTCGCTTTTGGGGAAGAGCGTTTAAATCGGGTTGAAAGTCCCATTTTTTTGAGCAGGCGATTAATATGACGGTCGCTAATTTCAATGCCAATTTCTTGAGCCAGATGTTTACTGAGCCATTGTGCTGTCCACCGACTAAAACTGTAGCCAAACTCTTTGGGACTATGGGTTACAAGTTCTTGCAAGCGTTTAATATACTGCTCGTTTACAATTGTTGGTCTACCAATAGGAACATTATTCCATTGTAGAGCCTGACCATTTTTCGCCATCCAAATCCAATATCTTGCCGTCACATTGGAACAGTTTAAAGTTGCACAGATTTCAGATTGGGATTTACCTAAATCTGCTAGTAACATGATTTCAATCCGTCGGCGGTACTCTGGTCGCGAATCTTGGTGTAGCTGACTTTGCAATATTTGCCTTTCAAAGTTCGATAATAAATGATTTCGTTTTGATTCTATGTCAATGGGTAAATCGTTTTTGGTCTCGGTAATTATCATAGCCAGATACTTTTTATCTTAACGATACTTATTTTTTATGTATCAATTTAGGATTATATGCACAATTTATATGCATAATCAGTGAAATCTCTAAACTTTACTAAAGGGGGGCAATCTTTGATTTAATTTGTTTGATTTAATTGGAAAAATACCATAAAGCGGTGGCTTTTTGACATGACAAGGTCATACACTTTTAATGCTATAATGTGTGATCTGTGCATCTAGGCGTCTTTGTCTACTCAAGGTGGTAAACATTACAAAATATTCTATAATTTCGCTTAATTTAGTACCTAACCACACATAGTTTAAGCATTAAATATCCTCAAATATTACTTATTTCTTTATTTTGTAATAAAAATAAATCTGGCAATCTGGCAACATTACAGAAAAAAAAAAGCTAATAAAGTGATTAAATTAATCGTATTTGGTTCGTATTCTAGAAATCAGGTAAGTATTCTTTGATTATCGCTGGTGACGGGAATAAAACGCTCAAGTTCGCTTAACTTATCCCTCTCCTAAGAAACTCAACTTTTGAAGTTCATTTGAACTAATAATCTGGCGAGTTTCTTTTATTCATTATTGGCGATCGCGCTTTGAAACGCGTCTGTCACTTTCCGAGATAGATCTACACAGGGAGAGAATTACAGCTATAGCGGTATGCAAACTAGTTAAGTACAGTAGCAACAATGAGCAAACCAACTACGAATATCTTTCAAAGTAACAAGTTGTAATCCGTCTCTAATTGCTTGACTAAAGTTGGTAAGTATACCGAAGAGGAATTTCTCAAAGCATTATTAACTTTTAAAGCTAATGGAAAGCCTTTGGTTTATACATATTTTAATCAAGGAAAAGTTGAAATTACTCCTCAAGTAGTTAGTCTGCTTAATTTTCAACAGAAACTCAGCAACATGGGACATTTTTATACTAAGACTGTAATTCATGTTATCAACCTCTTTGGGTAATGGTTTGGTGTAAATTTAAATTATTAATACATCGGGAATAACTAGGGAAGTAGCGAAAATGTAAGATTAAAGAACCTTGAGCGATCGCTAAAATTAAGATTATTTTTCGGACATAAGTCAGGTAGTTTTGCGTTATTTAATTTTCAATCAACTGGTGTAGAGGTAGACACCTTAAAAGAAGACTCAAATGGGTAAAAGATAAATATTTCCGTAGAATTAGAGGTGTAGATTGGACATTTTGCTGTGATATTAAAGACACAAACCCTAAGCTTATCCCCTAAAAACCAAAGCTGCTACATTGCCCATGGCATGGGTTCAATCGACTCGAAGGTGGATTTGACTTGATAGGTACAATTGGTTTCGGTAGCGTAATGAATTGCTAAGGCTAGCTCATTTATATGTAGTGAATACTCAGCAGATAGACGGCAGGGACGTTCCTCTGTTATGGCACTAGCAACTTCCGCAATTCCCCGTGCAAAATCCATTTGCAAAGCTCCACGGTAATTAAATTTTTTGCTTTTGTTACCTACAAGAGGATATTTTTGTCTGAATGGACTAACAATCATTTTTCTTCTGATGTTGAACAATCTCCTAATCTGTACTGGAGAGTTGTAGAACCAGGCATCTGGGGTGCTGAGTATTCCCTGATCTCCAAAAATTTTCAGAGAGTGATCGTGAGGCGCAACAATGCTACAGGTTAGTCTTGCTACCGTTCCTGAAGCAAATTTGATGCATGCCACGGAAAAATCGGGAGCATTATTCTCCAGAGGAATATCTGTATTTTTATCATCAATCAGAGTAGAACTAAAGCCTGTAACACTTTCTGCTCGTCCAAAGAAAGCAGGGAACCAAGAAAGATAATAACCTGCATGCTCTAAGGTACAGCCTACTTCAAATTCGTCCTTATAGGGCCAGGGAATACCTGATTGGCTGATCCAAGCTTTATAGGGCATTTTGTGGAGTAACCCATCATCCATCTCGCCATATACTAAATATACTTGACCAATTACTGCTTCACGTAGTGCTTTCCAGATAGTTTGTGCTGTTTCACCCAAAAGACTACAGGGTGCAGAGGAAATATAAAGTCCTTTTTGTTCAGCCACATCAACTAAGATTTTGGCATTTTCAAACTTCATTGCCAAAGGCTTTTCTGAATAAACATGTTTATTTGCCTTCAGACAAGCCAAATTAATTTCAAAATGGCTTTTGGGATTGGTTAAATTGACTACAAGTTCTACTTTGGGATCTTCTAAGATTTCCTCTAGAGAACGGTATGTATCTACCGAATGATATTGAGCAAAATTTTTGGTTCTAATTTGGTCTAAATCATATACTCCCAATATCTTTAATTCGGGATAGTTTTTCAGGGTTGTTAGATAATAGTCAGCAACGAAGCCGCAGCCAACAACAGCAATATTTGTGACGTGGGACATTTCTCAACCAATTTCAGTTTTCAGATTCTACCTCATATTGAGCGCGTTTTTTAGCTTAATAGCTCTCTGAATTTGGCTTTAAGTCAGAGATATCTGGCGTATAAATCACAAGACTTCCTCTGACTGCTAACAAATTAATCCTGCAAATTAGTCAAGTCGTTTTTCTAAGTACTGACCAATGGTGATTTCTTCTCCTGCACGAGAAATAATTGTTTGTCTGGTGCGATATTTACTTCCGACTAACTTAATTTCTTCTTCAAAAACATTGGAATTATATTCTGTACGTAATGCCATCGTTTCTGGATTGGCAAAAGAACAAAGGGCAATTATTGGCTTAGGTGTAGCAAATCCGCGATCGCGGTATAAAATATTACCTTGAATCCCGAATATAGTAGAACCAGTTACAGGCTTGCGGTTTTGATTAGTATAGTTACTTGACCAACTCACTTTCGTGCCACAGACAATCGCATCCCTCTGTTGTAAGTTATGAGCTTCTGCTAACTCGATTAATTCAGAATCACCTTGCTCAACAAAGGCAATTTTAAGCAGACTTGTCACTTCTTGCGGCTCAACATTTTTATTCAAGCTGTAATATCTTCTTTGGGAATTCCAGGTACCCGCAGACTTGCGAAAAAAATCAACTGCTAAAGACTGTAAAGCAACATTGGTCGTTGACGCCGCTATCATTTTGGTTCAACCTCTTTCACTGTAGATAATATAAGGATACATATGTCAAGCAATAAGGGATTATGCTTAATCTAATTTAATATATCACAGACCTAGGTAAGAAATGTTCTGTCGAAGGCTGTATTCTACATAATCTCTGGAATTAATTAATAATCAAGACTTATCCCATGTTCAATTACCAAAAATTTGCGCTTTTAATCCCGATGGCATTAGCAACAATATTGCTCAATGTCGCTTATGTGTTACCTGTGGAGGCGATAACGCAGCAATTGCAACTGAAAGGCGATCGCGGATATCAAGTAGAGGCAATTTTTAGTTACGATTGGGCGTCTGCAACAGAAATTACGGAACAGGGTAGAGGAACAACCGACACAGTAGATTACCTTAAGGTAAGCTTTTATGACCCTTCAGGCTCAGTAATAGCTAGTTATGACAACATTATGGATGGCATTGCTTACGGCAATTATTTTGAATTTCACTATGATCCGCTACTACACAAAATCTTAGGAGAAGTTGATTTGGGAGGAGAATCAGCAGGAGAAATGTATCTTAAGGGAAATGCAGCCGATAAATTATCCTTAATTTTGGTAGATCCATCAGGAAAAGAAAAGGTAGTTGACCAGTTGTCGGTTATTAATCGTTAGGGGCGAACAG
>JBCCDL010000106.1:0-11531 GCA_039030815.1 Cyanobacteria bacterium P01_A01_bin.83
TGCGGCGTGACAAAGCGCCTTTGTCTTGCGCCTACATGCGTGCAAGCCCTTTGTGTCGACGCGGTGAGCTAGTGCGGTGCAGCCTGCGAAGCAGGCAAGCGTCGCTACAAAGGCGAGAGTTTGCCGCATGTACGGCGCTCAACGGCACTAACGTGCCATCGTCTTCCTTTGGAAGACTGGGACGCGAAGCGTCCGTCCATCGTCAGCGAAGCTGACTCTGAGGCGGTAGCCTCTGTACTTGGGCGCTTACGCCCTGCGGGGTCTCCCCCATGAGCAACTAGCGAACCCTTTAGGGGGTCGCACCGCTAACTTAACTTTGTACGGCTATATATCGATGTGATGGCTATTAAATTTAAACGTTTATATCAAGCATTTCAAGCTTACAAAAAATCAGCCAACTTAGGTGACTTTGCTTTACTTAAGGCAGATGCACTAGGGGCACAGGCTAATCCTGTAATAGTGGAGAAGATCGAGCAAGTTAAAGGTTATCATCCTGCGATCAATCTAGCAAAGCTGGCTCAATTACCCCCTGGTACATTTGGTTATGAATATGCTTCTTTTATGCAACGAAATCAGCTTAAACCGTTAAACATTAGCCCAGAATTAGAAGATGTAGCAATGAGTAATGTCTTTGCCTTGAGATATGCTGTTACCCACGATATGTTTCACGTTTTGTTAGGATTTGATACTTCTTATGCAGGAGAGATTGGTGTTTTAGCCTTTGCCGTATCACAAAAATACAGCAAATTACAGATTATTAGCCTCTGGGTAGCACGAATTTTGTATCCAATTTTGGCACCCCAACAGTTCCAAAGTATTTTGGTCAACCTGCGTCGGGGAAAACGGATGGGACAACAGGCTGATTTTTTGTTAAATTATCGTTTTGAAGAGCATTGGACAGAACCTTTAGCCACTCTCACTAAGAAATTAGGTCTATCTAGTAAAGATCGTTAATCTACTCAAAGTTACTCTCTCAGGACTTTCTTCTACAAAACGTTCAAATACTTGTCCTAGAATCATTTTGGCTATTCCTTATCTGTTGACTGTATTTTTTCAGCTAACTACAATTTGGAATGATTTACAACACCTTGAAAGGGCTGATCTATGCTTTTAGTAGTCATGAATCACCGTTCCTGTAGTTATGAAAAAAAGCGAAAGAAAAAAAATGCTTGATGGCGAGTTGTATCTAGCCACAGATAAAGAACTTACCGAAATGCACTTCAGAGCGCAAAAGTTGCTTCACGGATTCAACTTTTCATATCCCAGCGACGTAAGCAATCGAATATGGATTTTAAGAGATTTATTTGGTGAGATTGGCGACAATTTCACAGTTAAGCCTCCTTTCTACTGTGATTATGGTTGTCATATATTTGCGGGAGATAATTTATACATCAATTACGACTGCACGATTATTGATTGCAATATAGTACATCTAGGTAATAATGTTTTACTCGCCCCCAAGGTACAAATCTATACGGCATATCATCCGACCGATCCCGAAGTTAGACTGACGGGAAAGGAATTAGCTGACCCCGTTACTATTGGTGATAATGTTTGGCTGGGTGGTGGAGTTATTGTTTGTCCTGGGGTGACAATTGGCAATAATGTAACCATCGGTGCGGGTAGCGTTGTCACAAAAAATATTCCTGATAATGTGGTTGCTGCGGGTAATCCCTGTCGAGTGATTAAATCGATCAGCGATCGCAATTCCTAGAGCGTTTTTCAATAGCTTCATATCTAGGAATAAAAGAATAGCTATTCATTTCCTTCTGGGTTGCTCATAAAACGCGATCGCCAAAAATTATTCAACTAAACTTTCACCACTGCCCGAAAATGCACCTTGCCATCGCAGACGTGCTGAACCGCTTTGTTGATATCGTTCATCGCAAACTGTTCGCACATTGGTGTAACATCATGAACCGCACAAAACTCCAGCATCTCTTTGGTATCGGACGGCGAACCATCCCGACCGCCAACCAGGCTTTTTTTACCGACAATTAAGGGAAAAGGCATGACCGAGCCTTCGGAGACAGAAAAACGTCTGGCAGCTTCAGCTTTGGCTCCACCCGCCTCCACAAATGCCACTACTCTTTGGCGTAAATCTACACTATAAGTTATTACTCTGTTATTACACTCAATTCTTATTTAAAATTACTATAAATCGTCAAGGATATTGAGTAATGAGTATTGAGTAGGGAATAGAGAGTATCAAAAACCCATCTCATCTTTTTGTCACCCCGTCACGTATCAGGTTGAGTTAGTGGTGCGCTACTTGAAAAGCAGCCACTCGTGATAGCTTATGTCATGATTTTACATTTCTCAAACACCTTCTGATGCGACTGCAATTACTTGATCAAAAACGCGCATTAAGTTACCACCCCAGAGTTTACGAATGTCTGATTCTGAGTAACCTCTTGCTAACAATTCTTGAGTGATATTAGGCATCTGAGAAACATCATTAATATTAATTAATCCGCCACCACCATCGAAATCGGAGCCAATCCCCACATGATCGATTCCCATGACCTCTACCATATGATCGAGATGGTTGATCGCATCGGCGAGAGTTGGTTTATTTTCGGGGTATTGTTGATTAATCTGACGATACTTAGCTAGAAGTGCTTTACTTTCTGTAGGGGTCAGTTTTCCTTGTAACCATGCGGTGCGTTCAGGAGCTATTTCCTCTAAAGCAGCCTCTCGTTCAGGAGTTTGCTCGACTTCTTTAATATAATCACCTAAAAGACAAAGCTGAACCACACCACCATTTTCGGCAATTGCTTTAAGTTGCTCGTCATTCAGATTACGCGGGACATCTCGCAGCTTTCTGGCACTAGAATGAGAAGCAATAATTGGGGCTGTTGTTAGTTCGATTACGTCCCAGAAAGTATCATCGTGAACGTGGGAAACATCAACCATGATGCCTAAACGGTTCATTTCTTTGACAACTTCTGCTCCAAAAGGACTTAAACCAGACCATTCTTGAGTCTCATCAGTTGAAGAATCACCCACGTCATTATTTCTGCTATGGGTCAAGGTAATGTAGCGAATTCCTCGATTAAAAAATAGTTGCACATTGTTTAATTCCTCACCTAAAGGATAAGCATTTTCCATCCCTAGAAAAATTGATTTTTTGCCCAACTCTTCATTACGCTGGGCATCTTCTGGAGTTAGGGCAATTGCTATTTGCTCAGAATTATCGGCTACTAGCTTCTCAGTTAGATCTATCAGTTTATTTGCATGATTATACGCTTGTTGATAAGCTTCGTTATTGCGCTCCTTTTGAAACGTAAAAATTGACATAAACACAGCATCTAATCCGCCTTCTTCCATCCGCATCAGATCCCACTGACCACTTTCGACTAAGAATGGCTCATTACGCACACTAGGATCAAATTCAGGATTTAGAAACTGACGCATGGGCCAATCAACATGACTATCAATAGTCAAAATGCGATCGTGAATTTCTGTTGGTTTCTGAGCCAGAGCTTTTTGAGCAGAGTATCCTAGTAATGACACGTCAATCACCACTGCTAATGAAACTGCCGCTTTCCAGAAATTAGCTACCATTGTTCCTACCTCTTACTTTCGCTTTAACAACTCATATCATGTAATTCTTTTTAAGATCTATATCTGGAAAACTTATACACGTCTGATGTGAATCAAAAAGACCGAATAGATATGTTGGAACAAAAGGAATTACGTAACCCCAAATCTACAATAGTTAATCTTTGAAAAATTGAAAGGCTAATAGCTAATAGCTAATGGCTAATAGCTACGAACTAATAAGATAGATAGCGAAGCTAGTTCACATTAAGCGATATATTCAGTTCAACTGTAAATATTGCCCCACAGGGATGATTATCTGTTAGAGAAATTTTGCCCCCGTGAGCTTCAATAACCATTTTGCAAAAACTTAAGCCTAAGCCAATTTGGGACACACCTTCAATATATTCACCTGTGTTGTATGATTCAAAAATTTGTTGATGTAGTCCTGGTTTAACCCCAATTCCCTGGTCAATGACGCTGATATTAACTTTGGATGATTCTGGATATGTAACCTCAATAGTAATCTCACTATTTGGCGGCGAAAATTTAAGGGCATTAGACAGCAAATTTTCGATCGCTCTTTGCCATAAATTGACATCTACTGAAATTTTGAAGTTGGCATCAGGAATCTTGCTAATTAGATTTATTTGCTTGGCTTCGGCAGCAACCTTGAATTGTTTGATAATCTTGGATATTAGAAGTTCTCTTAGATCTACTTCTGTTTGATGCAAAACCAGTTGCTCTGCATCCATTTTAGCCACCATCAACAGATCGTTGAGTAAAGAGTCCAAACGTTGGGCGGTAACATTCATAGTCTGTAGCGCTGCTAAGTTTTTCCCTGATAAACACTTTCTTCTAATCAGTGAGCTACTAGTTAAGGTCATGACTGATAGGGGATTTTTAAGGTCATGAACGATCGCTTTGGAGAGATTTTCCCGCATCTGACTAAATCTTCGCAGCTTGATTTGGGTGGTTACTCGGGCTAATACTTCAGGTACCTGAAAGGGTTTAGTAATATAGTCCATGCCACCCACTTCAAAGGCTTTAACCTTGTCCATGACTTCATTGGAGGCACTGAGAAAAATGATCGGGATTTGCTTATAGTTGCGATCGCTTTTTAGCTTTTGACAGACTTGGTAACCATTCATCCCAGGCATATTGATGTCTAGCAGAATTAAATCAGGCACAAAGCTTTTAATTCCCATCAAGGCTGTAGACCCATTGATTGCTTTACGTACTTCATAGCCATTGCCTACCAGTATTTCCGACAATAGGCGTAAGTTGTCTAGCTGATCGTCAACAATTAAAATTTTTCCTTGAGGTGATAAGTTGCGAACGCTATTCATAGCAAAATCCTAGTAAGAAGTAGCCCCAACTTGATTTTTATGGCGTTTTTCGGCTGAATAAACCACAATTAATCATTATTTAAAAAGATAAGAGCTGATACTCCTATCCCGCTATAAGATTACTTAGAATAAAGGAAGAAATCAAATCTACTGTAGCTAGATCTGTTGTGATAAAAGTTTTGATGTGTACATTCCAGGACAACTTTATAATTCGCTTTGGGGACTGACGTTTTTTCTGGCGATGACTCTTCTCAGGGAAGATTTAGGTTCAACTCCAGTTTATTTTGCTACTTTAGCTTTTTTTTAGCGATCAACTTTAAGGCGAACCATATGCATTTGCTCTTGTGGCACTCCATTGATGACCGTAGCGAATGGTTCAATACCGAACATCTTAAAGCCAAAAGATTCGTAGAGGGAAATAGCTGAAGTATTTGTGGTATTTACTACAAGAGTTAGTTGTAGGAGCTGCGCCTGCGAATCTGCAAACTCAAGAGCATATGCCAACAACTGTTTGCCTAATCCTCTACCTCGATGGCTTGCTGAGACATACATACTGCTGATACCTCCTTTGTGATTGACCTTTTTACGTTTATCCCTTGTCACACTAACAATAGCTAAAAGTCGAGTAGTGTCAGAGAGACCAAATGTGATGCGGTTTGCACTCTTTCTCAGTAAATCAGCAAAATCTGAATCAGATCGTTCTTTTTCCTCTTCGTAACTTGAATTGAATGCTGCTGGACATTCACGTAGAGCTTCGAGACGAATAGCTTTATAAGCTGTCACAGATTGAGTATCGAGTTGGTGAATTAACATATAGAAGATATCAAACTTTACTTTTATTCACCTGAAGGTTATCTAACCAAATCGCAAATATGACTAATAGTATTCTTAATCTATTGTTCTAGATCTAATTGCTTTTTGTTTAACTCTTGTATCCCACCTCTCATTTCTACGGCTTTATTTCCACTCCTTTATTTTAGGTAATCTTATAAAGGGATAAGAGTAGCTAAGAGCTAAGATATAATATAGCCTTTCTCAAATAGATGAGGTACACCCAATCAACCATCAACAATTAACAATTAGCAAAAACCAAGATTTATCAACGTACCTCATACAAATGAGAACCGCTATATCTTATGTTAGTTCAATTAGTTTCTCAAATTGAAAATTATGAACTAAATTTATTAAAGATTGAGCTAGGCGATCATGTTCTATGGGAATTTGTTGAATCAAGTTTTCTAATTTCCCATCGTTTAACTCCGCAGCCGCAAGTTTGAACTCCTGTAACCAAGATTCTGGCATGACTTTTAAGGCATCTGGTGTTAGGGGCAATATTTCTCCTGTTTCTGGCTTAGTAAAAGCATGATCTGTTTCTAAATCTGCTTGATAAATATATTCAACGGCTAGATGTTTTTGGATGATGGCAAACAATTGATTTTCTTTAAATGGTTTTCGCAGGTAGTCATCACAACCTGCGGCGATGGTTTGTGCTTGTTTGGAGGCAAAAGCACTGGCAGTTAGGGCGATGATCTTGGTGGATGCTAACTCAGAGTTTTGCTCTGCTAATCGAATTTTTCTGGTAGATTCATATCCATCCATGACAGGCATTCGCATATCCATCAAAATTAAATGGGGTTGCCAGGTTTGAGCTAAGTCCAAGGCTTGTTTACCATTTTCTGCCTCTTGGACTTTAAATCCAACCTGACTCAGTAATTTAACGACAAATAGTCGACTTTGCCAAACATCATCAACAATTAAAATGCGAGGTTTAAAGCTATCATTTGCTAATGCTATTACAGACTGAGAAGATGCTAATTCTACTTGAAACTTCTGGCTCAGTTGAGCGATAATATCGAAGCTAAAGATGGAACCCCGACCAACTTCACTCTTTACAGTTAATTGACCACCCATCAACTCAACGAATTTTTGACTAATAGGCAAGCCTAAACCAGTTCCCTGCTTCGATTTACGACCTGTCTGACTCTGACCAAAAGCTTGGAATATTTTGCTGATTTCCTCTGGGGCAATACCTGCACCAGTGTCCTCAACTTCAAACTTTAGATTACATTCTGAATCTTTAGATGATGAGCTGTAATCCTGTTGGCTAACCCGCAGCGTAACCCCACCAGAATTGGTAAATTTGATGGCATTCCCTGTCAGGTTAATTAGTACCTGGCGTAATTTACTCTCATCCGTCCGAATATAATTTGGTACTGTGGCAGCACAATCTATAATGAGCTGAAGATTTTTTGCTTTAGCATTCACCCCCAACATTGCTTCTAAGGTACTTAACAACAACTTCAGGTCGACATCCGTCAGGTGGAGTTCTACTTTGCCCGCCTCAATTTTAGACATCTCTAGAACTTCGTTAATCATTTCCAGCAAATGTTCGCCACTGCGATTGATGATACTAATAGTCTCCTGCTGTTGCGGGCTAGTGGCAGGGTCACGATTCATTAGCTGACTAAAACCAATAATGGCATTGAGAGGGGTACGTAATTCGTGGCTGATATTTGCCAGAAACTCGCTTTTAGCCCGATTAGCTACTTCTGCTTCTTGTTTTGCTACTTCAATCTCTTGACCACGTATTTTTTCCTGCTGTAGTAGTCCCGCCTGCGCCAAGGCAATACCCACCTGTGCCGCTACCGATTCCATCAGAGCAACATCATCCTGATGCCACTGGCGATAGCGATCGCATTGTTGAATACTAATGGCACCATTAACTTTACCCTGATATGAGGTTCTAACTGTGAGTAAAGAGTTAATATGCAGTTGTTTATAGAGATGTATACAGGGTCGTAATAAAGGCGTATCGTAAACATAAGACCAATATACAGCATGTTCTTGAGACATCGCTGTCCGCAGACAAATTGCTTCCTCTAAAGAAATTTCCACCCCTAGAGTGGGAGCATTTTTAAAAATAGTATATTCTGCCACAACTTTAGCTAGGCTGGGTTGAGCAGCAACATAAGAAAAAATCTGACAGCGGCTTACCCCAAAGGCTCGACCTACATTATTGACGGCAGTTTGTAAGATCTGAGATATATCTAAACTTTGACGAATTTCTTGGGTAATTTTTTCTTGTAATAATGCTCGCTCAATTTGTCTGGCTAGTTTTTGTTCAATGATTTTCCTCTCTTTAATTTCGCTTCTCAATTCTTTAGTACTATCTGACACTGCCTGTTGTAAATCTTGTTCGCGGTGGAAAATTTGCTGTGCCATTGTTAAAAAAGCTTGAGTTAGTTTTCCTGCTTCATCATGTCTGTTTTGTAGTTTTTCTAAATAGTTTAAAGACCAATAATCTTGGAGATTAGAACTATTACTGCTTAATTGATTAGCAACTTTAGTTAATTGATTAATTGGTTTAATAACTGTATGTTGTAAGAGTCGATTAACCGAAACAATTAGAATTGCAAATATGCCTGTAAATAGAGGCATTAAAACTAACATACCTTGGCGAACATCATCATCTACGTTATTAGCAGGAATATAAATAGTTTGTGCTGAGGTCAATTGATTCAATTGCCAATTAAAACCATTTTTGTTGCCATAAATGTCAATCATTTCTTTAGGTGCAATTTCAGGATTACTATGACATTGAAGACAACTAGCATCATTGACAGTTAAAGGTCGAGAAATATAATAAAATTTTAAATTAGATTTATCAGTATAGCCAGATGATATTTTTAGCTCTCGGTTTTGCTTGAAATTACTAATTAGTTGCTTTTCAAAGGGGTTAGGACGATCATCTAGGTTAGTCGGATTGATGGTTGCTTCCTTATATTGATAGTTCTCAAACTTAGTCATATGCTGAAAGTTACCAAAAATTTTCCTAGCTGCATATGCTGGAATAATTGAAACTTTAAATTGGTCTATGCCATCATCATTCTGCTGATATGATTCCAATAAATTAGTGCTAGTATAATACTTTACCTCTTCCATCATTTTCATCAAAATTTGACCTTCATTAGTTAACTTTTGTTCTGCTTGATGATATAAAATTCTTGATAAAGCCAAACCAGATAAATATATTCCCACTAGAAAAATAGCTAACAATAAAATGTTAAATTTATTTTTTAAATTAAATTTAATCTTCATCAATAAACTAATTGGCTTTAATTAAAAAACAATTAACTTTGGCGTAAAACATAACCAATACCTCTAACCGTTTGAATTATTCTCGGTTCTTGTTTAGCTTCTAACTTTTGTCTGAGGTGACGGATATGAACTTCGACAATACGGTCATTATTACAAAGCTCATAATTCCAAACTCGCTCTAAAATTTGCTGTCGTGATAAAACTTGCTCGGGATGAGTAATCAGATATTGCAAAATATTAAATTCTTTCGTAGTTAACTCAATTTGGCGATCGCCCTGATAAACTTCTCTAGTAATAAGATCTAATCTTAGATTGGCAAACTGAAAAATATTTTTGCTCTGACTATTACTATTGTCTGCGGCGCGGCGTAGAGTTGAACGCACCCTCGCTAACAATTCCTCAATGCTAAAAGGTTTAGTTAGATAATCATTAGCACCAGCATCCAAACCATCAACGCGATCACTAATTTCATTTTGAGCGGTTAAAAAGATAATCGGCACCTTATTTGCTGTTTGACGCAGACGACGACATATTTCTACTCCCGTTAGCCCAGGAAGCATCCAATCTAACAAAATTAGGTCAAATTTGGCTTTCCTGGCGGCAGTTAGACCAGTTACACCATCATGAGCTAAACTAACCTCGTATCCTTCTAAATCCAGCTCATCCTTAACCGCATTGGCTATTTCTAATTCATCTTCAACCAGCAAAACCCGAACAGTCATTTTATACTCCTCAACTCTTACTAACAAGGGCATGATAGCGAACATTCTAGGATCACAATCGTCTTGTTTTTAAATCATTATGATCATGCTTAACAGTTGCCAACTAGACCTGAAATTTTGCTGAGAACTGCCTGAGAAGCAATTTTTTGGGGAGTTTGATTAACAATGATCAATGGGGTAAACAATTATCTACTCCATTTATATCTATCTATTCTTGATATTGTGATTATTGTTGAATCTGGCAAAAGCGATCGCAACACTACACTTGGCATACTTTGAATAAAATGGCGTTGCATTATAGTAGGATGGTTGAGGTTGATAGGGAGATAGGGAGATAGGGAGATAGGGAGATAGGGAGACGAGGAGAAAAATCTTTCTTCTTTTGGTTAAATCATACATGGGTCACCCACCACAAGCCTTTGTGCAACTACGCCAAGAAAATAAATGAGGCAAACAAATATTTACCCCATATAAATCGATGCTATTCTTGATTAATCAATTTGACTAATTAAATTATTGAATCAGGTCAATCGGTTCATAGGCAAAAGCATTTAAGTCACCATTCCCTGAAATTGCTAAGAAATCGACTATTTCACGAGTATGATTTCTCTCACTATCTAAACTCTGATCTTCTTCAATCATAATTTGAACTTGATTTTCATTCAGATTTTGATAGCGCAATCCTGAAGCATCACCGCCGTAGTAGCTTGCTAACGAGGCAAATAAAGATGGTTCGCTAACGAAGTCTTGCTCAAAATTGAGGCTGTATGGACGATGAGTAACTTCTCTGCCAGTATTTCCCGCTTGATATTGCAAATCACCCCAAGTTCCTTGTCCCGCATCAATTGCTAACCAACCAACAGTTTCAGTGGCATGTCCAGAAGCTTTTAAAGCATCTTCCTCTTCCATCGACAGACTAAATCCATCAATACTAGCTGGCTGTTGACGAGTCCGCACAAAATCGCTTTCAACATTAGTTTGTACCTGGCTCAGAACTACTGGCTCATTGACAAAATCAGCATCAAAAGCAACATTTTCCCAACCTTCAGTAGTCACTAAATTTGTATTCACCGTGCCAACTTCTAACAAAGAACCATTATCTAGTTCCCAAGTTCCAGCTTCTAAAACCATATAACTGAAACTTTCGTTAGTATGACTGCCATCTTTGTATTCAGCTTCCTGTAAATAAGCTGTAAAACTATCATTTTGGATATCAGTAATCCGAACTACAGCAGGATCGCCCCCATTACGAGATAGAGGTAAAGCAAAAACTACAGGATTCTCATAGCTATTGTCTAACTGAATAGTTTGGCTGTTGTGGTTAAAATTATCAATCTTGCCAAATTCACCAATGGTTTCAGGAGCAGTGGTCAATTCTATGATCTCTTCGACAGAGAATGTCTGTCCTGCCACTTGAATATTTTCAATGCTATCAGCAGAATAAAGATAATCGCTAATAACTAACTGATCTTCAGGTGAATCATTAAAACTAACTGTTAGGTCGTTATTGTTGAAGTCTAAACTTAGACTATCAAGATTAATTGCAGCTCCAAAAATGATAGTATCGTTTTCACCTGCAAAATCAGAAATAACGTCAATGCCCGCATCTAATTCATAAATATAGGTATCACTTCCACTACCACCATCAACAGTATCGTTACCCAAACCACCTTCGATAGTGTCGTCACCAAAGCCAGCATTGATCCAATCATCACCTGCACCCGCATCGATTACATCATTGGTGTCATTGTCAAGACCATAGTACCAGAACTCAATCGAGTCATTTCCATCACCACTGACAATATTGAGGCTATTAACA
>JBCCDL010000107.1:0-11514 GCA_039030815.1 Cyanobacteria bacterium P01_A01_bin.83
ATTTTTTCCATAATTTGATTTAATCTATGTCGTTAAAGACCTAATAGACAATAGTTTAAATTATTTTCTAACAATATGCTTCTTACTTGCGGCAATGCGCTGTTACCTTGATTAGATCATCGGCAGAGCGATCGCAATTTTTACTTTTTAAAATTCCTAACATGTAATTGTTGACACATAAAAATTTAAGAGTTAAAGTTTTAAGTATGCTGAAATATATTCTTTTAGGATTTCTCAATTATCAACCGATGACAGGGTACGACCTTAAGCGGATGATTGACTGTTCTACTGGACATTTTTGGCACGCTTATCATAGTCAGATTTACACCACCTTACGTAAGATGGAGGAGGATAGTCTGGTAACTTCGACGATTGACAATAGTGACGAGAAGCGCGAACGGAGAATATACGAAATAACTAACCAGGGGCAATCTCAACTGGAAAAGTGGTTAGGAAAAAGTCTTACAGAATTGCCACCTAGTAAAGACAGTCTGCTAGTTAGGTTATTTTTCTCTGGTTCGAGATCAACGGAGGAAGTTATCAACGAACTGAGGTTTCAGCGTCAGCTACATCAGCAACAACTCGAAGCATATCAGCAGATTAAACCAGAAGTGGAAGAGTCACAGTATAGGTCAGAAAATAATGAGATTAATTTTGATCGTGAAGCCGAATTTTGGCGTATGACTCTCGATCTTGGTCTTGATTACGAACGAATGTATCTGCAATGGCTTGATCGAACTATTGCCAGGATCGAGTCACTTTAGACATTCTCATTCAATTTTATATGTCACAAATTACATGTAAAGAAAAATGCTAAAAACATATAGCAACGAAGCAGTACAACAAATCTTGCACGAAGCCATAATCATAGACCAAGACAACGATATCTCGCGGTCACAATTACAAGAAATAGCAGCCGAAGTTGGTATTTCAGCCGCAACCTTGAAAAAAGCCGAAACAGCTTGGTTAGAGAGACAAGAAAAAAGCCAAAGACAGGCTAAAAGGAAACAAGAATTTATCAGATTGCATTTAATTCCTTATGTAGTCGTAAATGTATTTCTGATACTCCTAAACCTGATTACTACACCACAATATTTCTGGAGTGTTTATCCAATTCTTGGTTGGGGTTTAGGAGTCGCAATTGATGGATTTTGCCTTTCTCAAATTGTCAATAACAAATAGATCAATCTATCTAATCAATAAGATAAGTTGGCAACTGAAATATAGCACTCATTCGTCATTAGTTGTTTTCACGAATGACGAATAACTGATGACTATTGACATTGAAGATTAATGTTTTTCACAACCCAGATAGGATTGCTATATCTGAAACTCAGTTAGCTATTAGTTCAAACTGATCGAACATCACTGCTTGAGAATTTGGCTCACGGGTATCAAAACGATAACTACTCACAGTCCCCGTTGCCGTCTCGAAAACACTAAATACTGTAATCTCATCACTAGCGATGTATGCTAAAGGCTGTCCTGAATCATCTGTTAGAGGAGCAATATTGGGAACAATTGGGGTCAAACCGTTAGGATCTCCTGTTGCTATAAAGTTTTTGGGACTATAGGTAGGGATTGGTCTGGGGTTATCAGCCTCGTGCGCGCCATAACTATTACCCACATTGGAAGATTCCAAGAAGTGCATTCCTGACTCACTTTGAAATCGATTCCAGAGATGGGAATGACCATAATAAACTAGCTGTACTCCTGCTGATTCTAAAAGAGGAAGCAAATCACGAACTATATAATCGTTTTCGATGGGGTAATCATAGTAGCGTGACTTTACTTGATCGTTATCAGCGTAATAAAGCCTGGGTTGTGGATCAGTGTAGGGAGGAACAATGTTACCCCCCAGGGTATGAGGTGGATGATGAAACATCACGATTTTGTATTTAGCCTGTTGATAAGCTTCGCTTTGCAATTCCTGTTCAAGCCATTGGTATTGGGCGCTTCCTTTTGCTATGGGTTCAAAAATATGCTGCCCATATCCCCATGCTTGAGGATTATTGATATCTTGATCGTTTTCTTTATATCTTCCTAAGGCATCTGCTGCCAAACTGGGACTGCGCCAAATATTGGTAACATAAAGTGAAATCAGCCTAATATCGCCGAATGTAGTTGCATAATAGCGTTTTCCTCCAGCTTCACTTTGAGGTAAGCTAAAAATTTCCTCGTAGGTATCAGAATTAAAGGAATTGTCTTTGATCCAGTCAGTCTTTACCTGAGGGTCATTAGTCGGATTGATTTGAGCAATATTTGCTTGATAAAACTCTTGTGCCACCTTACGAGGTTGTGGCTGTCCAAACTCTTCTTTGAGGCTACTCTGGGCAGATACTTTACCCATAACTTCATGATTACCAATGGCTGGAAATAGAGGAGCATGCTGGATAATTTGCCCCCCATGATAGGTGGTAGTAATACCTTCTGGTTCAAGTTCATAATTAGCTCTTCCCTGAAGACTAGGAAAGAATGCACCACCTCTAATATCATCAAACCATTCTGAAGCACGGTCGGGAATGTTAACCAAGTCCCCTGGAAGAAAAACCCCATCAACTCGACCAATAGTCTGTTCTACTTGAGACAGATTAGCAGGGGTCATGGGCATCAATTGATGATCTGAGGTTAATAAAATTTTTAAAGCTGTTTCAGGGGTGGGGTTGCCAGCAAGGGTAAAAACATCACTACTAACAACCTGCCCTTCGATGACGCTTTCTACTTTGTAAGGTAAGCGTTGATTTGGCTCTAAACCTGTAACAGTGGCTTCATGCCGCCAAATATCTCTTTTGGACTTTGCTGGTGGAGAATCTAAGTGGGAATCTTCATCTTCACGCACCCTGGTTAGTTTAGTAGTACTGGCGATCGCTTTGAGGGCAAATTCTGCACCATATTTAACCACATGGTCGCTGCCCAAAAATTCTGTAAACCAAACTACGTTTACTGTATTTTTTGTAGGTAACTGTAAAAAAGGATCGCTTAAAAGCGAGTACTTTGAGGTATTAACCCCCTGTTTGTCTGAAGCAAAGGTCATTGGTAGATCGTGTATGGCGATTACAGCAAAGATTGTTATAGTTACCAATATTAGTTTGGTAATTTTCATCTTTTTTAATAACGATTTAAATTTAACTATGGAAGTTTTATTCAAGATGATTAAATAAAAGGCTTTTATGGGGTTTTAACTCAAGCTAGTCTAATTTATCAGTAAAATTATCTACTATTGAGATGATTCAGTAACCAATCAGCCATGAACCCCGATATATATGGCTTTTTAGCCATAGGAAAATTGTAATTGAGAATGACAATTTATAAAGTTAAGGCAATAATATAAATTAACTAAATAAAGGTTAATTTAATTTATTTATATTGCTATCTATGGCTACTAAAGGCTATAGGGTAAAGCTTTTGACTATTGGCAACGGGTAAGTCTTAACCAGCTTTGAATGACGAATTAATTGACTTAAACCTTTGAGCAGCAAAGAAATCAGCCATTTATTCAACTGATAATCTTTGATTTTAAAGGTTAGATAAAGTAAATGATGATTCTCGATATTTTCATCTAAAAGTGATTATAATGATAATTAAGAAATAAAGTAATTCTACTAGGTTATTCAACCTGGAAATTTAATTGAGCTATTTGATCTAGTTGCTGATGCTAAAGGTTTTCTAGCCGTTTTGGATTGCCAGTGGATTATTGATTTTGTGTGTTTTGTGGTATTTTATCTTGTCCCACGTTCAGTAGCTTGAATAGTGGGATTTTTCATGTTTACCCTCAACAATACTCTGATCATTAATGAGTAGTTGAAGAAAACAATAGCTCAATCAACTAAGTTTATTAATCTGACTTAAAAAGACGTGGCATTGGGAATATAAACTGTTCTTAGTAATGTTATTTAACCAGCGATCGCTTGATAATCTTGATTCTGGAATTAGCAGCGCTCTTAATGAACTGTGACGCATCTAATTTAACTACTATGGCTAACAAGGAGACAAGGAGACAAGGAGACTAAGAGACTAAGAGACTAAGAGACGACTTTACTGTTTTCTGCCTAATTTAATAATATGCAGTTTAAATGCACATCAGCTTATCGCTCTCTCATTTGATTGGGCACTAACCCATGGATATATGAGGTTTTCTATAGCGGATTTGTTAACCATATCTTAATATAGAAGAAAACATATCAATAAATTTTGATGCAAGCTATTACCCACGACGTAGTTCAAATCGGAGCTGGTTTTCGTGCAATTTCTGATCCTCTGAGACTGCAAATCATTGAGCTACTGCGCTTACAAGAACTTTGTGTCTGTGAACTTTGTGCCAAACTAAAAGTCAGTCAATCGAAGCTATCTTTTCATCTGAAAAATCTCAAAGAAGCTAACTTAATTCGCTCTCGTCAGCAGGGACGCTGGATGTACTATAGTCTCAATTTAGCTCAATTTGTGATTTTAGAGCAGTATCTAGCTGAATATAGACGTTTAAGCGATATTTTACCAGCCAGAGAATGCTTATAGATTTAAGGCTCCCCTGGGACTTCAATCTTAATCAATCATAATATCTCTGCTAATTCAATCAAAGTAAGAAACTTTGGGACTTACATATCAACTTTATTTGATACATCAAATAAAGTTGATATAAGATAATACTACTCATAGCGTTTTGAGTGGAGCAAGAAAAATGAAGATAAGAGCAAAAATACGATCGAGATCTATTCAACTTTTTGCTGTAGGTCTTGTAGCAATGTTGCTAACAGTTGCTGGTTCTTTAACTGCCCAGGAAACTGGATCAATCAAAATTGATGGATCGAGTACCGTTTATCCCATTACCCAAAAAATTGTTGAGGATTACCAAGCCCAAAAGGAACAGCCAGTAGCGATTGGGGTTGACTTTTCTGGTACTGGAGGGGGTTTTGAGCAATTTTGCCAGGGAGAAACTGATATTAATAATGCTTCTCGTCCAATTCAACTAGATGAGATGTCAGCCTGTAATGATGCAGGAGTTCGTTTTATCGAACTTCCAGTAGCATTTGATGCCCTAACGGTGGTAGTAAATCCTCAGAACAATTGGTTAGACAAGCTTACCGTTGAAGAACTAAAGCAAATTTGGTCACCTGAAGCCGAAGGTAAGATCACTAACTGGAATCAAGTTAGACCTAGTTTTCCCGATCAGCCCCTAAATCTTTATGCACCAGGCAAAGATTCAGGTACCTTTGACTACTTTACAGAAGCCATTGTGGGAGAATCAGGTGCCAGTCGCAGCGATATCACCCAAAGTGAAGATGATAATGTCTTAGTCTCCTCAGTAAGCCAAGACCCTAACGCCTTAGGATACTTTGGTTTGGCATACTACCAGGAGCAGGCTAGTCAGATAAAGGCGATCGCAGTTGATAGTGGTGCAGGGGCGGTTTTACCTTCGGTAGAAACTGTAGAACAAGCTCAATATCAGCCTTTATCTCGTCCTTTGTTTGTTTATGTCAATGCCGCTTCGGCACAGAAGAATCAGGATCTAAGGCAGTTTATCGATTTTTATCTTGCTCAAGCACCCGAACTAGCCGAAGAAGTAGGCTATGTTCCTCTGCCAGAAGAAGCCTATCAAATTAATAAGGTGACGTTTTATCAAGGTGAGGTGGGAACTGTGTTTGAGGGGCAGTCTCAATTCAACCTGACGATACCTGAACTATTACGCAAACAAGCCCAATTTTAATTATCAAATCGAATTAATTATATGAACTCAGATCCACAAGTTAATGTGCAGGCTGTACAAGCTGGCGGTCAATTAAACTTATTTGAAAAATATCTAACTATTTGGGTTGCTCTTTGCATTGTAGCGGGAATTGCCTTGGGAAAACTATTTCCAGGGGTAGCTCAATCCCTTGATTCTATGAGCGTTTATAATGTTTCGATTCCCATTGCAATTTGCTTGTTTTTCATGATGTATCCCATCATGGTGAAGATCGATTTCTTCCAAGCCAAAAAAGCAGTGCGATCGCCAAAACCTGTATTATTAACTTTGGTGATTAACTGGCTAGTTAAGCCGTTTACCATGGTAGCCTTTGCTCAGTTTTTTCTGGGAGGACTATTCCAGCCGTGGCTATCGTCAACGGAATTGATTCGGGGGGTAGAAGTTTCTCTAGCTAATTCCTATATAGCAGGAACAATTTTATTAGGGATAGCCCCCTGTACCGCTATGGTATTGATGTGGGGCTATCTCTCCTACAGTAACCAAGGTCATACTTTAGTGATGGTGGCGGTTAATTCCTTGGCGATGCTGTTTCTTTATGCACCCTTGGGAAAATGGTTGCTCTCAGCTAATAACTTGACGGTACCTTGGGAGACAATTGTACTTTCGGTTTTGATTTATGTTGGCTTGCCCTTGCTAGCTGGTGTTATGAGCCGCTACTGGATTTTGCACAACAAAGGTAGAAGGTGGTTTGAAGAGAAATTCTTACACTATCTTTCCCCAGTAGCGATCGCTGCTTTATTATTAACTCTAGTTCTATTATTTGCTTTTAAAGGAGAATTGATTGTCAATAATCCCTTACATATCCTTTTAATTGCCGTTCCCTTATTCTTACAGACTAATTTTATTTTCCTGATTACCTATGTTGCAGGTTTAAAACTAGGACTAGACTACGAGGACGCAGCCCCTGCCGCTTTGATTGGTGCTAGTAACCATTTTGAAGTTGCGATCGCTACTGCGGTGATTTTATTTGGGCTTAATTCTGGTGCTGCTTTAGCCACGGTAGTGGGAGTATTGATTGAAGTCCCTCTAATGTTGATGCTGGTGGAATTTTGTAAGCGTACCGCAGACTGGTTTCCGAGACATCCTGAAAAAGCGACGTTGCTCGATCCTCGTTGCGTCAGTCCTTATCGCTAAAGTGTAGTAGAGAAAATGTCAGATCAAATATATTATCCCGACTACGTTTGGTGGCTGCTACCCAATAAACTAGCAGGAATGTCGCGTCCGCCCATAGAAGATTTACCTCAACTTAAACAGGCAGGTCTGAGAGGTCTTGTTTCAGTTATGGATGAGCCATCAGGGATTGAAGAATATAAAGACGCGGGATTTAAGGCTCTCTGGCTGCCAGTCACGGGGGGTAAACCACCGAATGTAGAGCAAGTCAAACAGTTTGTCAACTTTGCCCAACCATTAGTTGACAATGAGCAACCAGTAGCAGTTCACTGTACCAGTGGTAATCGTAGAACAGGCACCTTACTTGCAGCCTATTTAGTGGCACAAGGAGAACTCCCCGAAAGAGCGATCGCTCTAATCAAAAAGGCTCGACCTACAGCCGAATTAAGAGAGGCTCAACAAGAGTTTTTAAAACAATTACCCCAATTATTAAGATAAATAAGAACTATAGTAAGCATAAATGACCAGTTTAGAGCATCCACCGCGAATTTTGTTTTTATATGGCTCATTAAGAGAGCGTTCCTACAGTCGCCTGGTAGCAGAGGAGGCAGCCCGCATTATTGCAAACATGGGTGCAGAAGTTAAATTCTTTCACCCTCATGAATTACCGCTACGTGGTCAGGTTGAGGAGACTCATCCCAAGGTACAGGAGTTAAGAGAGTTAAGCCAATGGTCAGAAGGACAAGTATGGTCATCTCCTGAAATGCATGGCAATGTTACAGGGATTCTTAAAAATCAGATCGACTGGATACCTCTGAGTATTGGTTCGGTTAGACCAACTCAAGGTAAAACCCTGGCAGTGATGCAGGTCAGTGGTGGTTCCCAATCTTTTAATGCGGTCAATACGCTGCGGATACTAGGGCGATGGATGCGAATGTTTACCATTCCCAATCAGTCTTCTGTGGCAAAAGCTTATCAAGAGTTTCACGAAGACGGCACCATGAAAGATTCTCCCTATAGAGACAGAGTAGTAGACGTGATGGAAGAACTCTATAAATTTACTTTGCTCCTGCGAGATCAGGTGGATTACTTAACCGACCGCCATAGTGAACGTAAAGCTAAAGCAGAAAGTAAAAGTTAATAATATCTAGAAATATTAAAAATATGAAAAAGGTGATGTTCGTCTGTCGTCGTAATTCCTGCCGTTCACAGATGGCAGAGGGTTTTGGTCAGACATTAGGCGCAGGAAAAATTGAGGTTACATCTTCTGGTTTACAAGCTAGTCGAGTCCACCCCACCGCAATTGAAGTGATGTCAGAAATAGGAATTGATATTAGAAATCAAACTTCAGATCCTTTAAGAAATTTTCAGGCTGATGATTACGATGCAGTCATTTCTATGTGTGGTTGTGGTGCGGGTTTACCCCCAGAATGGGTTACACAAGAAGTATTTGAAGATTGGGAATTAGAAGACCCCGACGGCAAGCCAATAGAAACGTTTCACCATGTTAGGGATGAAATTAAAGAGCGAGTGGCTAAACTAATCGACCAACTTAGCTAATCTGCTGTAGATTTGTCGTTTCTCTAAAGTAATTGTATTGTGGAGATAACTCTAAAGTTTTCTGGAGCAGTAGGTAATTATTTTTAGATTGTAAATTGCCCAATCTTATCATCAGTAGAGCCAAAAGTTTAGGATTTGTCTGTCAGTACCAAGAATCAAACTCCTGGTTAATTCTTCCTCAGCAGGCAAAGCAAAGGTGGAAACTACAGCAACTTGAAGACAGATGGATTTTATCAGTTGGGGATATCCCTCAAATTAATCTTACTACCGAACAGGCGATCGATTTTATTCTGATACAGTCGAGAAAACTGGTCATAGTTACTAAAAATATAGACAGATATGACACTGACTATTATTGAGCTTAATTAGGCGTAACCCTAATAGGACGAACTACTGCGCCCCCTATCCCTCGTCTGTCAAAGATTTCTGGGATTACTTTTCTCATTAAATTATATGAGGCTTGAACATCAGCGTTGATCCGAGTTTTACTACCTTTTTGTTTGTACATTCCTCTACTCTCTCGGTAGCCACTAAATTTAATAGAAGCTGCATTTTTATCACCATGATTAGGAATAGGGTCTAAGCTTAAAAAAGATGCTCGACTCGTATAAGATTCTTCTCGAACTATTACTTCGATCCCTAGTAATTTACCTTTATAAATCAGCATTTCTATTAGCCGATGATGAGATATGCTAACAAAGGATTGGTTGACAGATTTACCTAAATTACATGATTGTTTCCAACCTGGATTATTGCCGATGATTAGCTTTCCTATCCTCTGCTTATCTAAGTAATTAATTACCCATCTAGATACTTTATGTAGGTAACTATTTATTCGATTATTGCGGTTGGCGGTTAATCTTTGAATTTGTTGGGAACTTTTTTGATTATTAGCTAACTGCGACTGTAGTTTGGCTTTTTGTTTATTATAGAATTGGTTTAAACTCTTTAACGGTCGTCCGTTAATAAGAACTGGAATAAAACCAGATTTATTTGATGTTAACGCTGCTAAATTATTAACTCCAATATCTATAGCTGCTAAAAGTGTCTGGTCTGTTACTATGTAATACTCTGGTTTTTCATATACTACTTCAATAATGTATTGTCCTGTTTGGGGAATAATTCTAGCTTGATGTATATTAGATACCTTAGTTTTAACACTGATGTCTGTACCCGACAGCTTAACTATTCCTTTTTTTAACCAAGATTTACTAATTGCTTGGATTGTATAAACTAGAGAATTTCTACCTTTTATTTTATCTTTGTAGTTTGGCAGTTTTGGTCTACCAGTAAACTTATCTGGAGCTATTTTGTAAGCTTTATTAGCTGCGAAAAATGATTGCCAATTTTTATCTAGTAATTTCAAAACTTGCTGGCTTACTTTAGCAGGTAATGCTTGGTAATCTGAAGTACTTTTTACTAAATGATAGAGCTTGTTGTAGCCCAGATAAATTTTTTCCCAGATAAATTTTTGGCGGAGCTGATAATTAGCATAATTGTAGAGATTTTTAGATAGGAAACAAAGACGGTCTATTTGTTGCCAAATAGGATTACTTCTTTTAACTATATGTCGCTCTACTTGTTTCATTATTTTAACTATTTTGTATTATTTATTATCTCATAAAATGGACAATTTTTATCAAACTATTTGTCGTCAAATTGACACATTTGTCCATATTTTTAATAAAGTTAAATAATACCAGTTTTCTCGACTGTTTAAATTTCTGGGACAGTTTACAATATCTTGTATTTGATTTACCTCTAGGTACGACGACTCACAAACCAAAATGTATTACTGACGAAATGGCTCTGGGTGGTTATGGTGAAAATCTTCGATTTAGCGATCGCTATAACAGGATTGAGAGAGGCTCAACGAGAGTTTTTAAGAAAATTGCCGCAGTTGTTATGGTAAATCAAAATTATAGTAAGCATAAATGACCAGTTTCGACTACAAACTGAAATGGTATTAGCCACAGCTAGATTTAATATTAGGTAGACGAGTTCCTTGATTATTAGTACGATATGCCGTGAGAACTATCCCGCCTTCATCTGTAACTTTAATGCCTCTAGCAGGTTGAATCTTGCCGATACTCGTCTCTATTGCTTGAGGTAAGTTAGATGTAGAATCAGTATCATCACTTTGATCACCAATCATAATGTTAGCTGAATTTAACGGCATTTCTGGCGCAGGTGGAACACCCCCTTTACCTTTGATTACGAATCCATTTTTGGCGGCAATTTCCCGATTAGCTTGGCAAGCCTGAGTCGGAGTTTCTTTTGGGGTAACTATACTTGTGGCTAATTCTGTTCCTCCTTGAAGAGAGACAATATCGGGTACATTTAAGGCAACACTGCCATCTAAGCCAAATTCAGAACTAGCGTTAATATCACTGGTAAAAGGATTTAAAGTACTGGCTTTGATTCCTAATAATGCTTCAGCGCTAATGTCAATGTTACCTCCTTGTCCTTGTTCGGCACTAGCAATAATATCGTTATTGCCCTCAAATGCCACAATAATATAAGTTAGCACTACCGTTAGCCCGAATCATGCCGTCGATATTTGAGATCTTGCCCCCTGTGACCCGTGAAAAGATATTAGATATACTATCTGCGTTTTGAAAGTCAGCAATGTTATCTGTAGGTACAGAAAAATCCCCGAAGCTATGGAACAGATTTGCTCCTCTGGTTTCCCCTCCTGTAATTTCTGCTACATTTCCATTTTGATTAACTTGGGTGTTGATGGTATTATCTGAGGTGACTTGAGCTAAAGAGATTTGAGTATGAGCTAAGGAAAGACCCAAGGTGTAAAGACCAACTCCTAGTAGCGAAGATAGAGCTTTGGACACAATAATATTTTTGTTAAGCTAAATAATAATAATTTCAGGAATAATACCACTAAATAAAGCTACTCATATGTTGCCCTGTTAACACGCAACCGAACTTATAGATTGTGTTTAACTTTCAGCTCAAATTAAGCTTAAATATTAAATCTTAGATTAGGATATCTTTAAATCTTTAGTAGTTTTCCGTACTTTTATAACTTTGTGCTTTTGTAGCTTTGGGCAATATAGAATGCAGATATGTGATGTCCTAACTTTTACTTC
>JBCCDL010000108.1:0-11399 GCA_039030815.1 Cyanobacteria bacterium P01_A01_bin.83
ACCAAGCAAGAACATTATCCTTTATCTGATGAGCCGTTATCGTTGCGACCGTTGGCATGATTTAAAACCTGAGAGAGGGGATGTAGATTAAATCCTGGGACTGTATAGTCTTGAGGGAGATAATCTTTTGGTATTGTATTCTGATTCCCATCTCGTATGGCTGAGTATTGCGGTGACAAAATTTCAATCCCAGCTTCGTTACACTTGTCCTGAATATTTTGGTGCAGTTGAGAATAGATCTTAGACATCATCGATGGTTGATCCGTACAAACATTCAATTCATAGCTAACAGAAAAATCACCCAGACTGGTTTGTAAGACAAAAGGTGCAGGTTCTTTTAGAATCAAGGAACTCAAATTAGCGGCTTCAATTAAAATTTGGTGAACTTCCCGCCAGGGAACATCGTAACCCAAGGTGATTGCTGTGTGAAGTATAATGTGCTGATTAATATCACGAATGCTGGTGGTGTAATTCTCAATATTACTAGACAGTAGTTTGGCGTTAGGGATAGTGACTATTTTATTTTTCGAGGTACGTATTCGAGTTGAGAGGATGGTTTTCTCCAGAATATTCCCTTTGACTTGATCTATTTGTACATAATCCCCAACCTGAAAGGCACGAGTATAAATAATAACTATACCTCCCACTAAATTTGCGATCGCACTAGCACCCCCTAGAGTTAGTAATGCCCCTGCAAAAATAGAGATTCCCTGAAAAGCAGGAGATTGCGCCCCTGGTAATAGGGGTAAAATTATCGCCGCCGCAAAAGCAGCAATTAAGAATATTGCCAGTTTTTCAGTTGGATCAGCCCATTCTAGGTCAAATTTAGGTAAGGATAAGGTTTCTTGTTTTATAGCTTTAAAAAACAGGCGGCAGAAGCGAATTACATAGTATGCTGCAACTATGGTCAAGATAATCGTAAACAAACTCGGTAAATAAGCGATCACCGCTTTAATCATCTTGATCAGGTTGCTATAGAGATGGTTAAAAATAGCTTGACCTAATCCCTGAGTCCAGGGAAAATAACGAGTCAGAGAAGATAAATAGATAAATAGAACAACTACGACAATGCCTTTGTAAATATACTTGACCAAGCCAATTAATAAACTAGCTTCTTGCTCCACCGATAGTAATTGTAAACTTTGAATCCCCAAAGGACGTAATACATTGTCTCGCCAGCCACAGATGCGGCATTTAACTCGCTTCAAGACCTTTTGAAACACAAGTAATAAAGCGATCGCAAATATGAATTCAGCGATTGCGGATAAAGCTGGGAATAAAAAGTTAGTTAGATGATGCTGCTTAGATCCTTCGCGATATTGGACAATAGCAAACTTTACTTTTTGTAAGTATTCTTCCGCTAGTTGATTCAAAGGAATATTAGCTATTTCCGCATCAGCCTTTAACACAGTAACTAACGATTCTGATTCGGTCGCAATTATCCTCAGTCCTTCTTGTTCAATAATCTTAATCTCATCGAGGGGAATAGCTGAATTTTTAGCAACTTTGGTAATATTTTGAACAGTCTGCCGCGCTCTAGCCTCAGCGGAGAAGCCTTTAATCTCTGAGCTGTAGCTAAACAAAGTTTCTCCCTCTAAAATTACGGGAACATACTCATCGTTTTTAATAGCTTGCTGCGGAGTTTCAGCAGTATTTCTCTTCTTTTGAATCTTTTGCGTCAACACCAATTGAGATCCACCTTCGAGTTGGCTGAATCGGTCTGCTACTTCCTGAGAAGATATTGATGGAGTTATAACCACCATTAATAAAGAAGTTAAAAACAATAAGCTTAAAATTTTTAAATATCTCTTCATGATTTTTATGCTTCTGTTTTTTAGCTCAAAATAGCTTTATTTATTAAATAGGTAGTTTAAAATAATCTAAAATTTATCTGAGATTACAACCCTTGACTCAAAATATGGCTTAAATATATGCTTGTCTGGTGTTGATTACTCTAACAGCCAGATTTAGATTGTGGCTAAAGAACCTAGGTTTTAAAGATCGAGATCCTTTGCTTTTGAATAGAACAACGATAATTTATTCACCAAAGAAAATTAAGTTAAATAAAATACAAAATAGTTTTCATGTACATGTTATTAACCAACAGACATTTTAAAAAAATAGATTAATTCAAGAATTACTCACGGTTAGTAAAACAGTTTTACTATGTACTGTGTCTGCAAAAATATTAAATTACTACCTCTTCAATTGTATTAAAAATTGCTGAGAAAAATGTGTTTTACATACATAAGATCGATAAATTTTGTAACATTTAATGTAAAAGTTTCGCGAAAATCAAAGAATTTTAGAACAATTTTTATAGGTAATTATCTTCAACAAAAAGTTATTTCCTAGTTTTGATCAAAAAAAAGCGATACAGTTACATGTAACGATTACGCGACCCATAGCCGATTGATTGCCAATTTAATTGACTAACAGTTCAACACAAATGTATACTGCAAAATCACTTTTGCCTTGACCGTTGGCAAGTATTTATTCTCCTCCCACTAAAAATGTTAGATGTTACGTCCGAATCCGATCAGCAACCAAACTACCAAACTAATGCCCTTGTCCAGCCCTTTCTTAAGTGGGCAGGCGGCAAGAGACAACTTTTACCAGTAATTAAGAAATTCATCCCAGCGAAATACACCCATTACTACGAACCATTTATTGGTGCAGGGGCGGTTTTATGGTCTTTGCAGCCTAAGCAATGCACGATTAATGATACTAATAGTGAACTAATGAACTGCTATCGAGTAATCAGAGATCATTCATCAGCGTTACTAAAACTATGTCAGCAGCATCAAGCAAATAATTCCAAAGAGTATTACTATCAGTTAAGAGAACAAGATCGCCAAGATGATTTCTGGAAACGTTCTCCGATAGAAAGAGCAGCTAGAATTATTTATCTCAACAAAACTTGCTTTAATGGCTTGTTTCGAGTTAACAGTAGTGGTCAGTTTAATGTTCCTTATGGTAGATACAAAACCCCAACCATAGCCGATCCTGTGGTAATCAATGCCATTAGTGCTTACCTAAATCAGGCGCAGGTAAATATCTTCAATGGTGATTTTGCCCAAGCAGTAGCCAACGCTAAACAGGGGGCATTTATCTATTTTGATCCTCCATATCATCCTCTATCAAATACTTCTTGCTTTACTGGCTATAGCATGGGGGGTTTTGGGGAAGCAGAACAAACAAGACTAAAAACACTATGCGACGATTTGATCGCTAAAGGTTGTCAGGTACTAGCTAGCAATTCAGCTTCACCCTTTATAAAATCTCTCTATGATGATTCCAACTATGAAATTGTAGAGGTAAAAGCTACCAGGGCAATTAATACAGTAGCAGCTAAAAGAGGGAGAATCAATGAATTATTAATTTACAGTAAATACGAACTTTCCCCTGGGAGCATCCCATTTATGCAGTGAGTAAAAATGCTTAGAGTACCATAGAGGAACTAATATTAAATATTGATTAATTAGATTATGCGATCGCGATTATTCACCGATTAACTAAATTAATTTTCTTTTTTGGCAGAGTCTCTAACACTTAGATAGCGATCTGTCCGAATCTCTTGTAATCCCAAACTGACAAGATCTTGATCTTCGCCCAAAGTACTGAGAATTTGTCGACCCATTTCCAAAGCTGCTTCAAACTCTGGCTGTACTACTTCTGCTGCCCCCAGCTTAGTTAATAAATCGATTTCGCGATCGCTGTGAGAACGCGCCACAATGTCAATACCTGGAGCAAAATTGATTGCTTGCTGGAGTAAAATTCTGGTACTGGAAGGATCGGGCAGGGCAATGGCGATCGCTTTTGCTCGATCTAAATGTGCTTTTTCTAGAACTAGTTCGGCATCGGCATCACCAAAAATATAAGGAATTTGTGCCTGGCGTAAGCTTCTAATTGCTACTTCGCTATTTTCTATTACCAATACGGGGTAGCCATGATCCCGTAGTATTCTCACAATAACTTTTCCTACTCGACCGTAGCCTGCTACTACTATATGATTGCAAATAGTTTCAGGCATGGATATATCTCGATTTTGCTGTCTCTGTCTTAAATATTCGGCAATCACAGGTAAGCCTGCAAGTCTCTGGGCGATCTCAGGCGAGAATTTCATGCCTATCGGAGTCAAGACTAAAGTGATTGCCGTGGTGCCAATCAATAAGTCGTATTGATTTTGATTAATAAAACCCAGTTGTTCCCCCAATACTGCGAGGACAAAGGAAAACTCTCCAATTTGATTTAGTCCTAAGCTACTAATGACTGAAGTTTTGAATGAATAGCCAAATTTCCAAATAATAGGTAATATAATCCCTGCTTTACCCAACATTACCAAAGCAACTAAACCCAGAATTACACCAAAATTTTGCCACACAGTAGTAGGATTAATTAGCATGCCGATGGAGGCAAAAAATAAGCAAGCAAAAGTATCCCGCAACGGAATCATTTTGGCTAAAGCTTGGTCAGCATAGTCAATTTCGGAAATGGTTAAGCCTGCTACAAAAGCCCCCATTTCAATTGATAGACCTAGTTTAGCGGTAATTAAGGCTACTCCCAAACATAAAGCAATAACTGTCAATAAAAAGAGTTCGCTATTTTCAGTTTTAGCAATTGTGGTCATGATCCGAGGAATGACCCAGTAGCCACAAGCGATCGCACAGGCAAAAAATATAATTGCTTTTAAGGCTGCGGTAATCAAGGCTGGAAGCAAATTATCAGGCTGATTTAAAGCTGGTAAGATTGCTAGCATCAATCCCAAAGCTAGATCCTGAGCAATCAGGATTGCTAACATTACCTGACCGTGAATAGTATTGACTTCTCCTCTTTCGGTTAGAGTTTTTAAAACTACTGCGGTCGATGAAAGAGATAAAACTGCTCCCATGAAAATCCCCTCTGTGGGGGTTTCGACCCAACCCAGCAAAGTACAGATCGCCGCTACTAGAGCAATAGTCAAACCAATCTGTAATAGACTGCCCTTAATAGCTATATCTTTAACTCGCCTAAGTTCAGCTAGAGAAAACTCGACTCCCAAAGCAAAAAGTAAAAAAGCAACTCCAATTTCTGCCAGTGACTTAATTTCTTCAATTTGGCTAATTAGTCTTAAGCCAAACGGACCAATGATCAATCCACAAGCAAGATAGCCTAATAAAACAGGCTGACGAAATCGATGGGCGATAAAACCAGCAAGTGCAGATGCACCCAACACAGTAGTAATATCGACAATAAATGTATGATTTGCTTCAGCCATGTAGTTAATAATTAGAAAGACTAATTAAATTATTTATCCGAATCAAGCGATAATTGATTTTAAATCATACTAAACGTCTAATGTGAAAGATCTTCGTTCCAATTTACTAGTTTTTAGCTGCACGATGCGGAGCATCGAAGCCCGCCAGTGCGGAGGGGCGAACGCGCTGCGCTATCAGCTTTTAGCCTTTAGCTTTTAAGAAAATCTATATGGTTCATACTCAATTCACATTTCCCATAAACAGCAAAAATAGGGAAGCAAAATTATAATGCCTCCCTATAAGCTTGAGTTAACTAAAAAAAATAAATTTAATGTGATAACGGAATAACTTACTGAACTATACAGCTACCGCAGTAGATATCGCCGCAGGTTCAATCAGTCCTAACGACTCACATAGACTATTCAACTCTAATCTATATTGCCTATTTAACTGACGAGCAACACCATTCCAGCTAAATTTAGCTTCAACTCTAGCTCTGGCGTTACGTCCTAATTCTTCACGCCATTGGTCATCAGATAAAATAGAGTTGATTGCACTAGCAAAAGCCATTTCATCTTTTGGCGGTACTAGCAGTCCAGTTTTTTGATCCTTAACAGAATATTTTAATCCTCCTACATTAGAGGCAATGACTGGGGTGCGAGATGCCATAGCTTCAATTGCCACTAATCCGAAAGGCTCATAATGACTCGGTACGACGCAGACATCAGCCGCCGCGTAATAGTAAGCCAAATCTTCATGCTTGATTCGACCAACAAATTCGACAATATCTTCGATACCTAATTCACGAACAATATCACCGATGCGATTTCTTTCAATGCCATCTTTGGCACCAGGAGTACTTCCTCCTATAATCATTAACTTGAGGTTGTTGTAGCGCTTAACCTCATCTTGAGCAACTGCTCTTACTAGAGTTTCAATACCTTTGCGTTCATCAAAACGCCCTGCATACATTACTAACTTAGTGTCTGGTGCAATACCAATTCTTTCTCGACCACCTTGGCGATCAATACTACCAAAACAGTCAATGTTAGTACCACAAGGAATTACCATGATATTTCCTTTAGCAGAAACTAGCGATCGCATGTGTTGCTTCTCTTGAGGAGATGTGGCAATAATCATGTCGGCGCTTTCTAAACATTCCTTTTCTACTCGCAAACGGGTTTTTGCTATCAAAGGAATAGTGTTGATTGAACGATACTTAACCGCCCCTAGTGAATGATAAGTATGCAAATGTTGAACTGCCTGTACTTTCTTGATCTCCATGCCAACCCAGGCAGATAGCCAGTAATTGGTGTGGATTATGGGGTAAATCGTTTCTTGTTGATGCTGATAATTAAGAAAAGCCTCAACAAACTGTGGCAAGTAATCAAAAATTTTCTGTCTAGCAACAAAGCTAGTAGGACCTGCAACTAAGCGGATAGTGCGACAGTTAGGACTATGCTCGACGATTTCATCTTGATTCACATCACTACGTCGAGTAAACATATCTACTTGCCAACCTTGGCGAGCTAATGCTTCTCCAACCTGTCTTACGTAGACATTCTGCCCTCCTGCTTCTTCCTTACCAATGTCGATAGCAGGATCTCCATGAACAGAAATTAAGGCAACCTTTCCTCGGCTTCTAGATAACATGATTGTGGGTTTTTTAACTGATTCAAAGACTAAGATTTATTTATATATCTGCATCTTATTTCAATGCTTTGATGGGTGCATCCATCTTCAGTTATAAGCCTCCAGTCTGAATATTTTCGATTATTTTAATATTTTCTTAATAATTTTAATTTGAGAATAAATTGAATTTCAAAATTATATTTAATGCTAAAAAGATTCACAATTGATGTTAAGAGTAAAACACACGAGTGGTTTAGCAATGTGTTTTAGGTAAAAAGCAATATGCTTAAAGCCAAAGATAAGTATGATAAAGATATAGTAATTAACAGTTAAAGATAAGATAAACTTAAAATATACCACTGGAACCAAAGCCTTTTATATCTCTAGTTGTACTATCAAATTCCGATGCTACTGTTACCTTCGGTCTAATGATTGAAGCAACAATTAATTGTGCCACTTTCATGCCTGGAACAATAGAAAACGGATTTTTCCCATGATTAATCAAAATTATGCCAATTTCTCCGCGATAACCTGCATCGATTGTTCCAGGAGAATTTAAGACAGTTATAGAATACTTTAGTGCTAGTCCACTTCGAGGACGAATCTGAGCTTCAGTGTTGGGTGGAAGGGCGATCGCGATACCCGTTTTAATTAACTGAGTTTCTCCTGGAGGTATTTCATTCTCTTCAATGGCAAAAAGATCCAATCCTGCATCTTGTGGATGGGCATACTGAGGAGTAATGGCTGCGGGATGAAGTTTGACGATTTTAAGTTCCATATTTTGTGCAACAAAAATTAAGCCCAATGATTAAAATAATCATAGTGCTTGTTGTGAAATCACTGGGCGCTCATCAGGGCGAATTTATGAGTCCTTACGCTCACTAAAAATTTCGTCCAACATTATAAAAATGAATAAACTATAACAATCGATACAGCAAAACAGATATGTTCTTACACTATATGTTTAAAGTGTCTAACTAAAAAAGACGATCAAGAGGAGATAAGTATGAATGCATCAGAAAGAGCCAAAAGTTTAGATATTACGACCAAAATTGCCTCAATTGTCAATTTATTTAAGGTTCAATTTCCTGATGCCAAAGCAGATCTTAAGCCATGGAAGAATGATCCCAGCACTCTTGATTTAGTTGATCCCGACTCGATTGATATTGGATTTCATTTTCCTGGTTGGAGTAGACGTTACCAAAGCAATAGTATTTTGGTACAGGTTCGCTTTTACAAAGACCCTTCGGAGAAATCAGAAAAGTTTATTGGAGTTGAGACCTGCGGCTTTAGCTATATTGGTCAAGCTTGGAAATTTTCGACTATTGATCGCTGGCAGTGTGTCGGTCAATGTCAGCCAGCACAAGAGGCTGAAAAGCAACTAAGGTTATTTTGTCGTCAGGTATTTGAATTATTTAACTGATGTTACGCACTCGTTGATTTATGATTGGTAGGAAGTAACAAAGGGCACAGCTTGCTTCGCGGTGCAAGCGTCGCTAAGACGCGACTTGGAGCGATAGCTCCTGTCCCGCATGTAGCAGGAAGTAACAAAGGCTTGGATTCCTCATATAGTAGGGACTCCACTAACGACTAACGACTAACAACTAACAACTAACAACACTAGTTTTTGGTACGTACTGCGCATATGTCAGTTATTTAACTAAATTGCTATAGTTAATTAATTCTGCCAAAGCTACTTTAAGGCGATCGCGACTATTAAAATTATCTAGTTTTTTGACTAGCCTGCCTTGATGAAACAACATGATTGTTGGTAAATTTCTCAGGCTATAGTGATTAGTAAGTTTAAGATTTTCATCAGCATTAATCGAAACCAGCTTAAAAGATTCGATGTCTCTCTTCATCAGTTCCAATGTTGGATTGATTAGTTTACACAAACCACACCAAGGTGTCCAAAAGTGGACTAATACTGGTTGAGAAGCATCTAATACCTCTTGCCGAAAATTAGTTTCATTGACTGCCAACACCATATGTAAAGAATATATTTTAAATTTACTTAAGATACTTTGAGCTATGCTACATCTAATCGGGATCAACTGAAAAGATAATATATAACAGTTTGCCAGTAATTTAAAAATAACTTTACCAGTAGACCCTTGAAGTAACCTGCATTAACCAAGGATGTCCCCACCAAAACAACATAACAAAAGCCGCTACACCCAGATAAGCAGGACGCAAGTATTCTTGTAATTTAAACTGTTGACGACCGTCAAGCATTGCTTTGAAAGGCAAAATTGAGGTACGAGCTTTAACCTCAGTAAAAGCTGCGCCATATCTTTGGGCTAAACGGCGATCGCCATGCCAGACCGCAAATAAATGGTGAGCAATTAAGCCGATGGAGGTAACAAGGGTAAAGGTTGTTCCTAGCCAGAGAGTATGAGCAATGCACCAAATAACCTGACCTACCATTTGTGGGTGACGGGTGATCCGAATAATTCCTGTTTCAAATAAATATACTTGGGGTTTTTGAATCGCCGCAATTTCTAATAAATTGAAGGTTGCTGGATAGAGAAAAATAAAAGAAATAGCCGATAAAATCCAGACGAGAGATTTGACTCCTGGTACTCCCTGCACCTGCCATAGTTGCAGACCATCATAACGATGATTAAAAAAATAAATAATTAAAATAGTGGCAAAAGGAATACTAACCAGAGCAAAAAATACTCTGTATAGTCTGGCACCAATCTTACTTTCTGCCCAAGGTCGTAAAGCGGCTAATCCACTGTGAGCGATCGCGAAACCGAGCAACAAGCCCACCATAATCAGGTGACTGTTATTAAACCAACCGAAGTTCGCCATAGAGATCTTAATATAGGTATTATTAATCAGTTTAGATGATACAAATAATTAAAAGTTAACTTAAGTGCCCTAACTGTGATACTGTGCGAGTGAAATCACCTTTGCATTCGCCCTTGCCCCCACTAAAGATCATGAAAATTATTAAAGATTAAGCACTATTAATAATACGTTTAAATAACGCTTTGATAACTAACATTTTTTAAAATCGCTACTGGAATTTTATGTCTGATATTCCTTTTACTCTTGATCAACTCCGTATCTTAAAGGCAATCTCCACAGAGGGCAGCTTTAAACGTGCCGCCGACAGTCTCTATGTGTCTCAACCTGCGGTTAGCCTTCAAGTACAAAATTTAGAAAAACAACTAAATGTCCCCTTGTTTGATCGAGGAGGACGAAGAGCGCAATTAACCGAAGCGGGACATTTGCTGTTGAGTTACGGAGAGAGAGTAATCTCATTATGCCAAGAAACCTGCCGCGCGATCGAAGATCTGCAAAATCTACAGGGTGGAACCTTAATTGTAGGAGCATCTCAAACCACAGGTACTTATTTGATTCCGCGCATGATCGGTTTATTTCGCCAGAAGTATTCGGATGTATCAGTGCAACTTCAAGTCCACTCAACCCGTCGTACTTCTTGGGCTGTAGCCAATGGACAGGTTGATTTAGCGATTATTGGTGGAGAAGTGCCAACTGAATTACAAGAGATACTAAACATTATTCCTTACGCAGATGATGAGCTAGCTTTGATCTTGGCTCCCAATCACGTATTGGCACAAGAAGGGGTAATTCAAAAAGAAGACTTGTATAAGCTGAAGTTTATTACCTTAGATTCTCAATCGACAATACGTAAAGTAATTGACAAAGTTTTGAGCCGTTATGAAATCGACCCTAAACGGTTGAAAATTGAAATGGAGCTAAATTCCATTGAAGCGATCAAAAACGCAGTGCAGTCTGGTTTAGGAGCCGCGTTTGTGTCCACTACGGCGATCGCCAAAGAGCTAGAAATGGGCATCTTACATCGAGCCAAAATTAAAGAGGTGGATATAGGACGTACTCTTTCAGTAATCGTTAATCCCAATCGATATTGCTCGAAGGCAGCAGAAGCATTTAGCAAAGAGATCTTACCTAAGTTTTCGACTCGGTCGGAATTTGACAATTTAGATAGTCTTTATACAAACATGATAGAAATCAAATAATACGCCTAATGTGAATTAGCTTCGTTGAAAGGTGATTAGCTCGTAGCGCAGCACGTATGTGCAGATCGTCGTCGCAGGGCTAATGCCCAGATCGTCGTAAGACGACTGGCGACTTTTTCAAAGTCGCGCACGACTAGCAAAGCGAAGCTTTGCGCGCTGTTAGCTTTTAGATCATTTAAAAAATTAACTTTTATGGATTCAGTGTTACATAATCACTTAATCCAAAATTTATTTATTCCTGTGATTTGAATTCACATTAGGCATACTATATGTAGTAATTGACAACTTGTACTTTTTCTTAACTTGTCACTAAAGGCTAAAAGCCAAAAGCTATAAACCGATAAACTTGAGCGAAGCTAATTTACACCCTTGCGTTTTGTACCTTTTGTCTGACCAACTCTGTGACAACTTGACTTAAGCCCACGGAATTAGAGGCTTTACACAAAATACGATCGCCTGGAGACATAATTGTTTGTAGTCTTTTGATGAGAGATGCGCGATCGCTAAAGCATTCAGC
>JBCCDL010000109.1:0-11368 GCA_039030815.1 Cyanobacteria bacterium P01_A01_bin.83
ATTAGCGTTACTGTATGTACTTGGAATAGCGATATGAATTGGCGACAAAAGCTATTTCTATCTTGGGTTGCACCAAAAGGTATTGTATCGGCTTCGGTTGCTTCTTTGTTCGCTATTTTATTAACGGAAAAAGGTATTAATGGTGGAGATGCAATCAAGGCATTAGTCTTTTTGACGATTTTGATGACAGTATTCTTCCAAGGATTAACTGCAAGGTGGGTGGCAAACTGGTTAAAAATCACCTCTGATGAGGCTAAAGGAGCCGTAATTATTGGTTGTGATGCTTTAGGTCGCTTTATGGGGCGGCTCTTTCAGCAGTTAGGAGAATCGGTAGTCATGATTGATATTGATCCCGAGGCTTGCAAAAAAGCTGAGGCAGATGGGCTTCCCGTATTCCAAAGTAGCGCCCTTGATACTGAGGTTTTGGCAGAAGCAGGAATTGAATCGATGGGGACATTTTTAGCTCTGACCAATAATGGCGAAGTGAATTTAGTTTTGGCTCAACGTGCCGCAGAAGAATTTCAGCCGCCTAAAGTATTAGCGGCATTTCCGCAAAATAGCTCGACTGATGGTAATAGTAAGACCAAAGTGAGTCAGGCATTTATTTCGCAATTGCCAGTCAAGACCTGGAACAGCTATATCGATAATGATCAAATTAAATTATGTAGAACAATTTTGAGTAAGTCGGACTTATCTTTCAAATCAGCACATTTGAAAGCGTTGATCCGCGCCGAAGAGATATTGCCTTTACTGATCAAACGAGGGTCAAATTTGCAGGTACCAGTTGCAGCTCAAGAATGGCAGGCACAGGATGAGATTTATTATTTGATTCATGACCCTAGACCAAAACTATTAAAACGCCTTTCAGGAGGAAATCAATCTTCTCGACTTATTTTAGAGAAACTTCCTGAAGTAGAAGCAATTACACTAGCTGAACCTATACCTCAAGCGTCTCCAGAGAAAATTTAGCCTGATGTTTTTATCAACAGATTTTTTGCAGAATTGCTGGTCATTGAGGAGATTATTATAGATTTAAGGTTAAGTAAAACGAGGATTTAATATAACTATGGATGTAAAGTTAATCTTACTAGTGTTAACAGGTGTCTTTACGGTGACTTGTTTGTTTTTTGGGACTAAAGGCGGCTACTATGACACTGACAAATATGATGGTAATGGTTCTGCTCATTAGAAACTGAGCTGTACCTGAGAGATAATTTACAATTGCCAGTTCAGATTTAACTTTATTAAGATTCAAATTAATATTTTTTTAGATTCTGGCTGCCATAACTTAAGATTTTAAACAAGGAAGTTTATTGCCAATAACGTTCGAGTTTAATAAAAGTCTTGGTTATCAGGAGTTGGTTATATGAAGATAAGTCAGGGAAAAACTAGATCTACTTCCCTGCCTTTATCCTGCTTTGTCTACGGGGCAGGTCATGAAGACGAAGGCGTTTGTTTGTTACTGCGTATTGGTGAATATCGCATTTTATTAGATTGCGGTTTGTCAGATGTCCCAACTGGATGGCAACAAGATCAAGCTCCCGCAGACTTAGTTTTTTGTTCCCATGCTCATGACGATCATTGTCGCGGTCTTTTGAAGTTACACCAAACTTTTCGGGATCTGCCTATTTACACCAGTGAAGTAACAGCTAAACTATTGCCATATCATTGGGTAGAAGAGAAATCTCCCCCCGCTCCCAATTGGTGTCAAACTTTGTCTTGGAGATCGCCATATACTATTGCTCCTGACCTGCAAATCGAGCTAGTGCCAGCAGGTCACCTGCCTGGAGCGGCAGCAATTTTGATTACTTATAGTACTCCTGAGCGCAGTTACAAGGTTATGTATACTGGTGACTTCTCAGTTTCTAACTTTCAGTTAGTTGAAGGGATGTCGATTGAAAATCTCAGAGGTCTTGCCCCTGATGTTTTAATCCTCGAAGGTAGTTATGGTACGATTCGTCATCCTCATCGCCGCCTTCAGGAAAAACAACTTATGGAACGCATCAATGGTGGTTTGGCAACGGGTAAAAATATTCTATTACCTGTTCCGCCGATTGGTTTGGGTCAAGAAATTTTGAAACTCTTACGTTCTCATCATCAGTTTACAGGGAGAGATCTTGATATATGGGTTGATAATTCTGTAGCGTTGATCTGCGATATTTACCTGGAACTGTTATCCCAATTTCCTTTGTCTGTTCAAAATTTTGCCAAACATCAGCCTTTATTTTGGGATGAACGAATCTGTCCGCGAATGCGTCGGTTGTATCATGCTGATGGTTTAATATCTTCTAAACCTCAGAATCCTTATGTTGTCCTGGTAGATTATCGGAGTGATTTGTGGCAATATGTAGGCTTTAATGATTCTGAATGGTTAGTATTATTACCAGAACATCCTCAAAAATATATTCATCCAGACTCTCCCAGCTTGAAACTTTTTCATAGCCTATCTTCAGTAACTATTGAAACTTATTTATTAGCAGAACATAGTGATGGTAGAAATACCACTCAACTCATTCATAATCTAAGACCCCAGCACGTTATTTTAGTACATGGCTCTCTCAACTATTTACTTGAGCTGGCAAGCTTAGAAGAATTGCGTAACCGATATCAACTCCATTCTCCAGCTCAGGGCATACTAGTCGAATTACCCGTCGGCGATCGCTTTGTCCAGCCCCAGGCACCAAAACCAGTCTATTTTGAGGGAGAGCTAAATGAAACGGGCTCGGCGATCTCGATTGTTTTACCCAATAGTATCAGTGAAGACTCTAGATGGAACAATATCGCCGACACAGGTATCATCCAGGCTCGATGGCAGGGTAATGAACTGGTGATCAAAGGAGTATCCCAGAGAGAATTGCTCAACTCAAATAGTCAAGAGCGAATATCGTCGGATTTAGACTGTTGTAATCGATGTGTACACTACAACAATCAGCGTTGCTGGAATCGATTCTCACCGTTACACGGCTTTAAGGTAATTCCTGAAGGATATTGCCCAGTTTTTGAGGCTAAAGAAGATGCTTAATGATTTAGCATCTTTAGTTACTCTTGATTCGGTTCAGGAGATTGAGGATGAATTTGTTCAGCTTCAGGACAATCATCAGAAACAGAGATTTCTGAACTAACTTTAGATACGGAAGCTAGCTTTTTGGTAACAGCACCAATGCTCTCTAAACGTACCATCTCTTCCCAAGAGCTAATTTCTTCTTCTTCCTCGATCTCATAGCGGATAGTAACGATATCTCCCTCGAAATCAACAATTCGACTGCTTTCAATCCAGCGTTGTTGATCCCGCAAGAAAACACAAACTTCATGACCATCTTGACAGAGTTGATAAATCTTGCGGTGTAACATGGGTTTCTCCTGTGCGAGTAACTCCTAAAATTTGATTTAAGTTTATCACTTTCTATTATTGCTATTTTGCCACGATGAATACAAGGGTTAATTTGCCAAACGTCACTGTACTTTGACTAAGTCGTAGGATTGGGTAATTTTTCTAAATAAAGAAGAAACTCTAAAAGTTGCTCATCGGTTAAATGAAGGCGGCTTCTTTTACCATAACGACTCATTAAAAATTCTTTTCCTCGCTCTTTTGTCCAACCCAACCGCTTGATTTCGATATCAGTTTTTTGTTTGATTTCGTTAAAGTCCATTGCCTTTACCTCAGAGTCAGTGACTCCCGAGCTGGTTGGGACATCAGCATTTTGAGTAGATAATGAAACTTCATCAGGAATTTCGGCATCAAATGTATCGCCAAATAAATTATTGTTAATTACTGGTGGCGAAACTTTCTGTTCTTGAGGCTTTATCGAGTCTAAAACAGAATGATCTGCCATAATTTCTGACGAGGCGATGTTGCTATGGACACGACCCCGCTCTTCGAAAGGGACCAAGGGCTTGCCCCCATGTGTTGTGTCGTCCGTCGTCATAATTGGTTCAGACTCAGCTTTATAAAAATTAACATTTTGGGCTGATTCTAAGTTAGATTCATCAATTTTGAGAGAAATGTCATCAGAAGCAGAAGTTTCTTTAGTAGCAGGCGTAAAAGACTGTTGTAGGGAATTTGCCAGGATGACTGGCTGGGGTGATGACTCAAGTTTTGTTTCATCTTTGGTTGGTGTCGTGATCTTCATATTTTGGATCTTGACAGGTTCTAACTGTTGGTTACTAGCTCTAGACTCATGATCTAACAATAGACTCGCCAGCGCTCTTTCCTTAGCATTGTCTTCAGCAGTTTCTACCTGTTGAGCACCAGATAAGGCAGTGGCGATAACTATGCCTTCTATTTCTACAGAAGCTTTAACAATGTAAGTTCCTCGATCTATCTTAACTAATTCACTGACCAAACTTCCTTGAGGATAATATTGACGAAACTTAGCTAGCATCATTTTCATAGTTTATATTTGTCCATATATCAGTACTACCATACTGTTTGCCGCCTATGGGAAAAAGAAATTTACCAATAAGCATTGAGAATTTACAATAGATACTAATATTAAATTGACTATCGAATTAACTCTTGATTTGGAGTAGCTTATTTTCTCGCTCAATTTAGTGGGCGTAAGCATGAATGCGGGCAGTCAACAATGTGAGAAGAACATGGGTTGGCAAAGCAGGTCCTTCCGAATCACTGTCGGCAGTTTGTATGACCCGTAACCGCAAGCGTGGTTTCACCTATTGATTACTACCCCAAAATAGAAGTTGCCTTTAGAAGTTACCTTGCCATAAAAGTTGCGTAAATAGTTATGCAATCATCATTCATTTTGCAGTAGAGAAAGTAGGGAGTATACTAGCTCTTAACTCTTACGACATTGATGTAATTAAATGCAAAGCTAGAGTGATCGCGAGCTATGCTCAGTTATTCTATCTTTGTGATGTCAAAAAAAACGTAAATTTATCCATCAGGGGTATCAACAGTGAAACAGGTAGTTTCCGTCTCAGAAAACCCTGATGGTATTGCCCTAATTGTGTCAACACATAAGGGTTAGTATAGTTTTCTTCGCTTCTGTTGTAGTTACTAAATTAAAATCGGATAAGGATAATTTTTAGATGGAATTTTCAATCGCTACACTTCTCGCCCAGTTCGTTGATGATAAGTTAGTTGCGGGCAAAAATCTAGAAAAAAAACTAGGGTGCGAGGATGAAGATAGCATTCAAAAACTACAGATTACTTTGGATGCTTTGGAAAAAATAAACGTCTTAGTTAAGGAAAGGGGCAAATATAGGCGTGTCTATGAAGACAATGTAGTAGAAGCTAAATTAAGATGTTCTAGTAAGGGATTCTGCTTTGCGATCCAAGATGAAGAAAATGCCGATGATATATATGTTAGAGAAAGTCATTTGAGCAATGCTTGGAATGGCGATCGCGTATTTGTCAAAATTATTAAAGAAGGTAGCCGTCGTCGTTCTCCTGAAGGAGAGGTCAAGCTTATTTTAGAACGTTCTAATCCTTCTTTGTTGGCTACGGTAACCAATAATGAGGAGCGTTATAAAGCTATTCCTTTGGATGATCGCTTGCTATTTGAATTAGACCTTGAACAGAATGGGCAAGACCTAAAGGCAGCCTTAGAACACTTAGTTCATGTTTCAGTATTGCGTTATCCCCTAGGACAACATTCACCTTTAGGAAAAGTAACCAAGATTTTAGGCAGTGATGCCGAGGAAGCTGCTGATGTTGACATAGTCTCCTGTAAACACGATCTGCCTCTAGAATTTCCTGAAAAAGCGATCGCTGCTACAGCCAAATTGCCGACAGCACGTATCCCCGCTGCCGAAATTAAAAATCGTCATGATTTACGAGACCAGTTAACCTTTACTATTGAATCTGAGTCTAATCTGGAAAACACAACCTGGATTGAAAATGCTTTTACTCTAGAACAGACAGAGTCGGGAGACTGGCAGTTAGGTGTCCATATTGCAGATGTGGCTCATTTTATTGAGCAAGATACCATCTTGGATCGAATTGCCCGCAAGCGTGGTCTGGCGGTTAATTTACGGAAACAGGTGTTGCCTTTGTTTCCTGAAAAAGTTAGTAAACTCTGTTCTTTAATTCCAGGTCGAAATCGTTTAACGGTTTCAGTCATTTTGACTCTTGATGATAAGGGAAATACCAGCGAATATAAAATTATTCCCTCCGTCATTTCCGTTGATCACCAGCTTACTTATCAAGAGACCCAGGCTTTAATTAGTGATGAGAAAAAACCAGGTAAAAAATTGGCGAATCTGGTTCCTTTACTTAAAGAGTTGTTTTTTACTATTAGTCCTTTAGTTAAAGCACAGCGATTACAAAGGGGTGGATTGGAAGTTACTGCTCCTGAAAACCATAGCCTTTATAAAGACGAGGGGCGAATCGGCACAATTTTGGGAGTGGCATCGCTGCCAGTACATTCGATGTTAACCGAATTGACAATTCTGGTGGGTAAAGCGGTTGCGGAGCATCTTCAGGCATTAGAATTACCTGGAATATACTGCACCCAAGCTGAGCCTGATGTGGAAGAATTGGAAGATCTGGTTAAGTTAGGCAATAACCTAGACTTAGATATCGATCTTGATGTGGCAGATAGCGTTTCTTCCCAAGATTATCAGCGACTAACCGAACAGTTTGCCACCTCCTCGGCAGTGTTGGTCTTAAACTACCTGTTGCAAAGTACTTTTAAACCAGTTAAATATCTTACTGAACCAGGAAAGCACTTTGGCTTGGCTTACGAAGATGGCTATACCCACTGTATTTCCCCTGGACAAAGATATATTGATTTGATTATTCAGCGTATCCTTAAAGCAGTGTTTGAACATGGACGCGATCGCCGTCACAGTCGCACCAAACAGGGAGTAGACCTGTTTAGTAATAGTTGTCACGGACAAATCAATTGGAAAGTTTTGCCTCCTAATATTCAGGAGCAAATAGCCCTCGATATCCAGACGATGCTGCCATTCCTCAATGACCGCGAAAAACAGGCTGAAGATGCTGAAAGAGACTTAGCTGGACTGAAAAAAGCGGAACAGATGAAGGAACGCACAGGTAAAATCTTTGAGGGTTTAATTACGGGAGTGCAATCTTATGGTTTCTTTGTCGAAATTGAGGATCTGCTGGTAGAAGGTTTAGTTCACGTTAGTTCCCTCAAGGACGACTGGTACGAATATCGCTCTCGTAATAGTTGTTTAGTGGGACGTAAAAACCGTACAGCATATCGTTTAGGCGATCGCGTTGAGGTAGAAGTGAAAAGCGTAGATTACTACCGTCAGCAGATCGATCTAGTGACTGTTGGTGGTGGTAGCGAAGCTCAAAATGCTGATTGGGAAGAGGAGTGATTTTGAAGGATGAGGGATGAAGGATGAGGAATGAGGATGGAAGTAGCTAATAGTAAGTTTGATAGTTCTAGTCCTTTGTCCTGATAATTAAAAGCTAAAGGCTAAGAGCGCAGCGCATTGGCGCAGTCCGCCCTGCGGGCTTCGATGCTGAGTCTTAGCCTTCGGCTTGCTAACGCAACCGACTTGCGAATGCTTCCGCATCGTGCAGCTAAAAGCTACGAAAAGTTTAGTTAACATTATTAATAATTCAAGTTAGCAGCGATTAAGGGAGCAAGAGTATTGAAAGACCAGATTGTGGAGCAGGTTATTGACCTGGCAAATAAAAAAGGGATTAAAGCCGAGGTTTATTATGCTGCTAGTCAGGATACGCCGATTGAATTTGGTAATAACCGTTTGAAGTCTTTAGAAATGAAGGCTGTTGAGGGAATTGCTTTAAGAGTGATAGCCGATGGTAAATTGGGTTTTGCTAGTTCTACTGATTTAACGAGATTATCTGATTTGGTGGATGCTGCTGTGGCAACATCAGCAATTGGCGACGAGGTGGAATTTGACTTTACGGAAAATGTCCAAGATATTGAACCTCAAGTAGACTATCAGCCGCCTCATACGGAACAATTAGTTGAGGTTGGGGAAGATCTAATTAGCAAAGTTCATCAATACAATCCTGATATTTTAGTTGATGTCAGCTTTCACAGTCGTCGTAGTCAGACAAAACTGGCGACAACAACTGATGTTTATCTTGAACAAAATAGCCAAAGTCTAAGTACGGTTTTATCGGGTAATTTGGTTAGAGGGGAAGATTTTTTACAGGCTTATGCCTACGAAGTTACTCGCGACCAAGCACCAGACTATCAGGCTATTTTACAAAAGTTAATCACCAAATATCAGCAGGCAGAATCAAGAGCCAAGATTTCTAGCGGCTCATATCCTGTATTGTTTACTCCTAGTGCTGTCAGCAGTACTATGGGCAGAATGTTCGGTACCATTTTTTCGGGTCAATCTATAGTGCAGAAGGCTTCTCCTCTAACAGATAAGTTGGGAGAAAAGATAGTTGATGAAAGAATATCTGTCTTTGAAGATCCTAGTCTGGGAGTTTCTGCCTGTAAATTTGATGATGAGGGTGTTCCCACTAGTAAAAAGAGCTTGGTTGAAGCAGGTGTTGTTAAACAATTTTACTGGGATAGACGCTGGGCTGCCCGAGGTGGAATAGAATCTAGTGGCAATGGTTTTCGTGGTGGTATTTCTCGCCCTAGCCCTAGTTTAGCTAATGTTTGTATTAATCCTGGTCAAACCTCAGTTGCCGATTTGATTGCGGGTATAGATGAGGGGATTTTAGTTGATCAGGTATTGGGTGCAGGACAATCAAATGTTTTAGCTGGAGAATTTTCTGTCAATATTGATTTGGGCTATAAGGTTGAGCAGGGCAAAATCGTCGGCAGAGTCAAGGATACAATGGTAGCAGGAAATATTTTTGAAGCCTTCAGTAACTTAATTGATCTGAGCGATCGCTCTGAATGGGTAGGAAGTAGTTCTTATGTACCTCACATTCTGTTTGCTCAGTTAGGAGTAGCAGCAAGACAGTAATCAGTCAACAGTCAACAGTCAACAGTCAACAGTCAACCGCATATTGTAGGGTGGGCATTGTGGAAATAATAATAAAGACCGATGATTTTAGACTATGCCCATCAAATAATTATTTAATCAGTTAGTCATGAACAACAACAGGTTGATCAGATTTTTATTGCCGATTGTTTTGTGTTTAGCAACTTTTTTGACAGGTTGTGTCGATTACGATGTCGGGATTAAGTTTACTACTCCCTACAGCGGCGAGATTATGCAACACGTTCAAGTGAGTGACAAGTTGACTAATCTAGCACCAGCAGACACTAAGAAATGGTTAAATAGCTTAGAAAAGCGATCGCGTAAACTCAACGGCAGGGTTAAAAAGCTAAACGATCAAGAACTTTTATTAACTATTCCTTTTGGTAATGGTACTGAATTAGCGCAAAAGTTTAATCAGCTATTTCAAACTAGTATTGTTCCCAACGCGACTATTCCCCCAGAACAAATTGATTTGATTAAACTTAATTCCCAGGTATCGATCCATCAAAGCAATATGATCTTTATGGAAAGGAATAGTCTAGATCTGACAATCGACCTGAGAGCATTGGAGGTACTAAGTCAACAAGATAAAATTATTGTCGACCCTAATTCTATAGCCGATTTAAAGTTTGAGTTGATCACTCCTGGTATTGCCCGCAGTGTCTCTAAGGCAGAAAATCTTCAGCCGACAACGGATATCACAAACAAAGGCTTAGTGTGGCAACTTCATCCAGGAGAAGTAAATCAGATCGAAGTCATATTTTGGTTACCAAGTCCTATTGGGATCGGCGCAGCAGCGATTATTGTGCTAATGATTCTGGGCTATTTATTGAAATATCGCCGTTTTCCTGGCATAGCCTAGTTAAAAGTTAAGAACTAATCGTTACGGTTAGAGTTAATCCTGTCATGCGCCAAGTGGCAAAACAATTTTCAAACAAAACTTCACTAGCTGCACCTAAGTCCCCATCCTCATCAACCAAGCCTCCTTCAATTAATTTGCCGCCTCTAGTTTCTAACATGAGGCGGCTTTTTCCCGCTTCTTCTTTCAGCTTTAGTTTGCCTCTGGCTAAAACCTGTCCTGCACGACTGATAATTGCACATTCCATAAGAAATTTTGATAAATTGCCATAATAATTGCCAGGACAAGTATTATCCCATATGGTTAGTAGATTATCGTAGTATCAAGTAGTAACTGCGTGTATTATGGCTTGATTTTTTCAGATAAGCGATCGCTTGTTGCTCATCAGCGAAATAGAAAATAAGAACAACCTAATTTAAAAGCCACCTCATCAAAGACAATGTTTTTATTACAGGGCTAAATCATTTTAGCTTTCCTTATTTAATTAATAATCGCTATCGGCAACGCACATTCCTTTACATTTGATGCCGTTGCTAGCTGTACGCAAACAGTGAGGACATAGTATTTTTTCGGCTTGATTGGCTGAATTGTTATTATTTGGAGACTTTTGTGCTTGATTCTCGGATTTAGATGTCATCAATACTAAGTAGTTATTAATTAGAGCTAATTATAAATAAAAACTAATGATTAACGGAGTAAAATGTCATCAAAGATACAGAAAAAGTTTTTCTCAATTACCTTAAACCGATAAACTTAAAGTTAATCATTTCTTTAGATGAATATTAAACACTTTCCTAATTTAGAAATTGACACTGATTTATATGGTGTAGCAATTTTTTAAAAGAAAAATTTACCTTACTCCAACATAACAAGATATATCATGACAGCAACTACAACTCGCTTCCCCATTGACTTAGGTGCTTATCAGCCTTTAGCTTTAGATCCAAGTAACTCGACTCTAACAGATGAACAAAGAACAACCTTAAAAGCCAATATTCAACTTTGCCGAGAGGTGATTGTATTTTTCACTGCCACTGGTGGCGCTAGAGGAGTTGGGGGTCACACAGGAGGTCCTTTTGATACTGTACCCGAGGTAATGATTCTCGATGCATTTTTCCGTGGCGCACCAGATAAATTTGTGCCAATCTTTTTTGATGAAGCGGGACACCGTGTTGCTACTCAGTATTTAATGGCGACACTCAATGGTGACTTACCAAAAGAAGATCTGGTCAACTATCGGGCAGCTAATTCTAAGTTACCTGGACACCCTGAGTTGGGTTTGACACCTGGAGTTAAATTTAGTTCTGGGCGTTTGGGGCATATGTGGCCCTATATCAACGGGGTGGCACTAGCTAATCCTGATAAAGTAGTTGTCTGTCTCGGTTCTGATGGTTCGCAACAAGAAGGTAACGATGCAGAAGCGGCAAGACTAGCCGTGGCTCAAAACCTCAACGTGAAGCTGTTTATTGATGATAATGATGTTACGATCGCAGGACATCCTTCTAATTATCTTCCAGGTTATGATGTAGCAAAAACTCTAACTGGTCATGGTTTAGAGGTCAACGAAGGTGATGGTGAAGATATTGATTCTTTGTATAGCCG
>JBCCDL010000110.1:0-11317 GCA_039030815.1 Cyanobacteria bacterium P01_A01_bin.83
GAAGACTGGAACGCTTTGCGTTCGTCCATCGTCTTGCTTTGCAAGACTCTGAGGCGATCCCCTCTGTGGTTTTTGAAAATCTACTGGGCAACTGCGATAATCCCAAAGTGCCAAATTTTTGGCAGCATTGAAGTCGCTATTTATTTTTGCGCCACTAGTGCATTGAAACCAGTGACCGTTTCTTTTCCCGATAACACCATTAACCGATGATGTTTTGGATGAATAATGAGGAGGACGATAGTGAACTTGTCGCCCTACTTTAGCCATTTTGTATTCTAGTTTCTGACCTATTTTTAAGCTGCTTCTCAACTAAAATTCATCTGTAGTATTTGTAATGGCATCAGTCCACAGTATGAATACTATTAATTTTTGAGGATATCGATGATGAAGAAGTTCTTAATATTAGGAATTACTGGCATAATTGCCATCTCAGGCTTTTCTAATCTAGCAAACTCACAAAACACTCAAGATACTGCCAAAGCATCTGTCGCGGCGACAAATGTTTCAGACATTAAGGTAGCAGCCAATCAAGCTTTTGATTATCAAGATTATGCCGAGGTTCTGCAAACCTACGTTAACGATCAGGGATTGGTTGACTACCAAGGGTTACAAGCAAACCGAGAACAGCTAGACCGATTTAATCAATCGTTAGGAGAGGTAACTCCAGAGACTTATGCCGCCTGGAATGTAAACCAGCAAGTGGCATTTCTAACTAATGCCTACAACTCCTTTACCTTGCAATCAATCATCGATCAAGATCCGATTAAAGATAGTATTCGTGATATTTCAGGAGTTTGGAATCGGCGTAAATTCACCATAGCGGGAGAGCAAAAAACCCTCAACAATATTGAACATGATATTCTGCGTAAAGAATTTAACGAACCGAGAATTCATGTAGCTCTTGTCTGTGCGGCGATAAGCTGTCCTTCCTTACGTAATGAACCTTACTTACCAGAAACCCTAGATGCTCAGTTAGACGACCAGACGATTAAGTTTGCTGCTAGTCCCCATGGCTTTAGAGTAGATGAACAAGAGCAAAGAGTTTACATATCTTCAATTTTCAAATGGTATGGTCAAGACTTTGAACCGAGCTATGGTACTAAAAGCAAATTTAACGGTGATGATAAGCAAAGAGCTGTCTTAAATTACCTCAGTCCAGTGTTAGATTCATCAACCCAAACATTTCTCAACCAAGAAGACTATAAAGTAAAATATCTCGATTACGACTGGTCTTTGAATAAACAATAAATGAGTAATGAGTAAGGTTATCATTTTTCCATCTTTACTTCGGCGATCGCCGTGTGGCGCTAAACCACAAGCCAAGTTTGAGCTAAATTTTAAACAATTAGCAAATCAACGTTATCCTGCATATTTCTTAATTCTTCACTAAGAACTTTTAACTCATTTAGTTCCGTCGAATTGTTTAGATCCGAGGTACGCAAACGATTCTGAAACTGTTGCAGGATTCCTGCCGATTCACTCACCATAGTTGCCCAGGAAACAACTTGAGCTTGTCTGGCATCTTGTCCTTGTCTAGCTAGTTGTAGATTATTTTCTAGGCTTTGAGATAGTTGAGACAATTGCTGTTGAGCAACTCCTGTACTTTTACTTGCCCTATGCCGTACCTGGGCTAATTGCTTTTCTAATTCTGGGGCAGATAACAAAGAATCTGAACCCCTCAACCTGCCTGCCAGCGTGTCTATTTTAGCTGGTAGTGACAAAACGCGATCGCAGGCATACTCAATTGCCGCCATTAATTCTAATTGGGTTGAGGAGGTTAGCATTTGCTTTGCCTCAGTACGTAAGCTTTCTGCTTTGCTACTTAACGAGCGAGCCTGTTGTTTAACTGTCGTAATCTCTTGCAATAATTCAAGATTATCTATTTGCGGTGGTTGAGTCGATCGTTTACTCAAAGGAATTGCCAACCCTGTGGCGATCGCTATTGACCCAGGTACGATCACTATTATGGGCAACTGAACCAAACGCACCCCAGTAACTAAAGTAATGCCGCCAATTAAAACAGCTAGGGGATAGTGCAGAGGATTAACTAGTTTCATTTTTGATTAGACCTAACGACTAACAACTAACAACTAACGACTGACCTTTTAAAACTCAACCTGTAAATCTGCCATCAAGTTAGAAATAGTTTGGGGATCTCCCTGACGATAATAACCACCATTCAACTCCGCAATCTTTTGTAATGCTTCTGGATTAAATTGACCTGCTTGACCGTAGCCTACAGTAAAGAAAGCAATATTTTCACCTGATTCAAAATTACTGGTTCTCAGTTTTTGAGAAAGCTGATCTAAATTAATCTGTGAGCCTGAATCCTCGCCATCGGTCAAGATTAGTACGGCGTTAATCGCATCAGCACGAGAATTTTGCATCAACCAATCCCGAGCATACAAACTACTATCGTATAGTCTGGTACCACCATTAGCTTGAAGCTGACTAATAAATTCAATCCCCTCATTCTTTCCTGCTTGAGTGCCTTCAATAATAACTGGGGGGTTAATCTCAGAGTTAAAGCTAATTAAGGCAATTCTTTCCCTCTCTCCCAAATTTTGAATATAGTTGAGTAAAGTATTCTTGATTGCAGCTAACTTAGTTCCTTGCATTGAGCCTGAAGTATCAATTACCACTGCTACCAAAGAAGGTTTTTTGGCGTAGGTTTGCCAGCTATTAAGCATTGCTTCGACAACTTCTGGCTGGGGAGGACGATAGGAATCATATTGGGGTTGAGGATTGACTCCATATAAAGCCGAGAATTTGTTACCTAACGCTACCCCAGGAACCCCAGGGCGTAAACCAAGATCCGTGGCAATTGCTTGGATTTTCGGCGATCGCATATATTCAATCACCTCCTGGGCTGCTTCCCGTTCGATACTACTAACCCAAGGGGCATTAGGTAGCATAGCCCGCATGTTGGAACTAAAGGTAGCATCTGGATATACCGCCTGATATTTGGTTTGATTATTATCTGGTTGACTATTAGCCGTAATTACTAGCGATTCATAAACCGAACCAACAGAAGCCCAAAAAACTCCATTCTTGGTCATTGAGCGAGCTAGATTACCTGTAGATTTGCCATAGCGGGTAATCTTATTCTGAATTTGTTTTACTTGGTCTTGGTGTTGTTTAACATCTGCCAAAGTCAAATCTTCTGGTTGCTTATTGGCGATCGCGGCAAATTGCGCCACCAGGGTTTGTAAACCAGAATTTGATCGGGTTGGTGCTGTATGGACATAGCTGAGGGGAATAGCGGGAGCATTCTGATCTAGCTGCTGATGATTTTCTGTGTCCGCCAAAGTGATGTAGAGATTGTTGCTTTGCTCTAATCCTGGTGCCAATTGTTCTGTGGTCATGAACACCATCGGACTATAGGCAATTAAAGGTGAATCCGTAATATTGGGAATATATTCTTGTCCAGGAAAAAGCTTATTCATTTGATAAACAAGCTGGCTTTGATAAATTTCCCCGTCCACCGCCAGCAAAGTCGGAAAATCTGCCGCTTCGGGAGTAATATTACCTGATTTCCACTGTTGAGCTAGATTCAATATATCCTGCACCACATCACCGCTACCCTTAGCTTCGCAGCTAAGATAGTAGTTTTCTCCGCTGCTGACTTTCGGGTTAGTTTGGTTTAATCGTGCTGCGGCTGAGGTACAAAATTGAGCTAAATCACTACCGACTAAAAACTTGACTTCAAATCCGTCGTTGTTAAAATTAGTGCGGTCTAGTTGACCATTACAGGAAGAGATCAACAAAAGTGTCAACGAACTCACCAGACTAGTGGTTCTTTTTTTTATTAGGCGCAAGAGATGCCAGCAGTTTGCGTGATTCATGGTTCTTCCCCCTTTAAACAGCCAGCTTAATCAAATCTTTAAGCGAATAATAATCTATATTCTATTTCTAAGTTTCCCCAAAATTGAATTTAAGCAACACCCGCTCATAAATAGCTGACCGTAAACTTATTGCTAGCTGCGATTCAACTTATTTAGAAATAAACTAATTTTCTCTCAAAAATTTCTCTCAAAAATTAAACCTGAGCTATAGTAAAAATTTCTTGGGCTACCCGATGGCAAACACCAACTTCACCTAAGAGCGATCGCATTTGTTGATAGCCTGCGCTAATTTCTGACCTGGAAGTCTGATCGGTTAATAATTTTAGAGCTTCATTGGTAATATTGTCTGCCGTGACCGCTTCTTGCTGTAATTCAGGCACAAGTTGACGATTGATTACTAGATTGGGTGGCGACATTAAAGGTACTTTAAAGCCAATCTGACGACCGATCCAGGCAGTAACAGGATTGATGCGGTAAACAACCACTTGGGGAACATTGAGTAAGGCAATTTCTAAATTTACCGTTCCCGATTTAGTAATGGCAAGATCAGCGGCGGCGATCGCATCTAGGGTTTGCCCGTCGAGAATTTGGGCAGGTAGCTGATACTGTTGGACGGCATCAACAATTGCTGAACGATAACCCGATAACGATACGGGAATTAAAAATGTAACCTGGGGCATCTGTTGCGCGATTTGCTGTGCTGCCTCACAAATTACAGGCAGTAAATATTTAATCTCCTGTTGTCGAGAAGCAGGAAGCAATGTAACTACCGTAGATTCTGGTTTGATATCTAAATTTAATCGTGCCTGATCTCTATTGGGTGCCTGGGTGATGCGATCAAGCAAAGGATGTCCCACCCAGGTAGCATTAATCTTTTGCTTCGCAAAATACTCCGCCTCCTGGGGAAAAATTGCCAGTAACTTATCAACTACCTTAGCTATTTTAGGTACATTGTTTAACATTGGCACTGCCCAGTCTTGAGGCGCAATGTAGTAAACAATTGGGATTTGCGGTAGCTGCTTTTTTAAATAACTAGCCAACGCCAGATTAGAAGCGGGATAGTCAATCAAAACCAAAACATCAGGAGGATTTGCCTGAATATATTTTTTAGCTAAACTTTGGATTTTGAGGGTGGGTAAAATAAAAGGAATCGCCTCCACAAAGCCCATCGAACCGATAACCGCCGTATTGGCTAAAATAGTCGCTCCTGCCTGTTTCATGCGATCGCCACCCAAGCCAACAATTTCCAATTCCAGATTTTTTGCCGCCGCAATGCCAAACAAAGCCTTAATCAACATTGCTCCCTGCAAGTCGCCCGAAACTTCTCCTGTAGCAATAAAAATTTTCATGATAATTTCAGTGACTAATCATTGAACTTGCTTTAATGAGCGAACATCTGGGTTTCAAGCCTCTCGGGGGACAAAAGGGATGATCCGACCATGGCTTGCCCTCAAACAAACAAATGATAAATGATAAATCTTGAATGTTAAATGAAATTAATCGATTCTGACTCTTAATCTTGAACAGTAACCTTTGACTAGAAAGCCTAATTTGGTTGCCCATTTTTTAGTATGTTGATTTGCCAGAGAAAGTTCTTGTTGAGTCGATGTATAAATCTTCGTTTAAAACAAGTAAGACTGTAATGTCTTGTAAGCTATAGGCTCTAGGGGTTAGTCTTGCAGAGACGATTAGGCAAAAGCAAAATCGCTTTCACTTAATACTGAAGCATCAACACCTTGCAATATTGCCAATTCAGAATCATTAGCACTAATTAATGCATCACCTTCTAGGTCGGTAATACTTACATCTGTAAAGCCAATGCCCAAGCCTGCAATTCCAATCACGTCTTCACCACTGGTAAAGTCAGTAATGATATTGGCTGCATCGGGTATTTCTGCATTAGCAATCCAGAATTGGTCTGCACCAGCACCACCAGTAATGATGTTATCTCCGCCAGAAGTGACATAGAATTGGTCGTCGCCAGCACTACCAAAAATTCGGTCAGATTCTCCAAGAATTAGGATATCGTCCCCAGAACCTGCATAAATGCGGTTGTTACCTTCTCCAATAGAAGCATCTACTAAATCGTTTAAGTCTCCTGCAAAAATTAGTTGATTACTACCCTCAACTTCAATGGTGTCATCGTCTATTGAACCGAATACGGGTGCAAAAGAGGGTGCTGTATCCTCAACAGTGGTAACAACAATTCTTTGTCCTGTTTCATCCAAGCTATCTTGGATATCGTCGATATAAGTTTCTCCTACCCTACCCGTATCGAGTAATTGTTGGGTTGTTTGAGTGAAAAATGAAACATCTTCGTGAGTACCGAAAGCGACGGGGAACCCAAATTCATCACTCCAATCATCAAAGTGATAGTGAGGGGGAGGAACTTCACCAAAGGGATTGAGTTCGGGACGAGAAAAGAGATTTAAACCAGCAAACTCATCTTCTCCTATGGCTGTTTTTTCCCCAAAGTTAAAACCTTCCTCTCCCATAAATGCTCCATCTTGTAGGAGTTCGCCTGTATTTGTATCGTAAGCAAAATTAAATTCGGGGAAAGTAAGATGATTGTCTTCGTAGGTTCGTAACAGGTCGCCTTCAGGGTCGAAGAAAGAAATATCAAAAGAAACTAAATCTTCTTCTCTAACAATACCAGATTCATCAACTTGGTTAGCATCGTAGCTAAACTCACCAGTAGCTTTAAAACCAGCTATTTGTCCGTTGGCTTCAAATTCAAAAGCGACAAGATCTTCACTATCTTCGGTAGATGGTTCGGACGTATCTGTCTCGGCAGGTTCTTCATTTACATACGGCAAGGATGAATGTTGTAGATTGATCTTGAGTTCTCCGTTTTCATCACGGACATAACCAAAACTGTACTCTACCTTGATCTCGCTACCATCTGTTTGAGTAAAAAAATACTCTCCCATCGATGTGGCTGTATCGTCGTAGGTGATAATTCCTTCATTCTCAAAGCGCACATCGGTGAAAGGCGCAAGAGCAAAACCTTGATCTTCGCTGATGATGCCTCCGACAAAATAAGACAAAGCCTCTTCCTCTGTGCCTCTGAATGGTACTTCACTGGCTAATGTAGGTTTGAACAAAACTGTACTAAAATCATAAGCATAAAGCGTGTCAAGAGTACTTTGTGCTTCTGCTTCTGGGTTCTCTGCCTCACCAATAGCGACAATAGCTTCGCCCCAGCTTTCCTGTGCAGCTAAAACATCTTGTTCTGTGATGGGATTCGTCATCTTTTTTAAATTTTATTTGTTTAATTTCTATATTTAGTAATAACGGAACCAAGTTTATTATTGTTTGGGCAACGCCAAAGATGCAGTGTTTGAACTGACCGATGCAGCTATATTAACTCGTAGTCCTGAGAGTCTTGCAGAATTATCTCTCTCTCCAGTATTTCGGCGCAAATGGCATAGTACTTACGAAGCACTCTTACGATTGTCATCCATCAAGAGAGAAGATGATGGCAATCTACAGCCAACAAATAGCGTTGAATCAAAGACCATTATTAAATAAGATTAGACTATTTTACCTAAGCTCAATATCGACATGACCAATAACAAGCCCAGTACGAACACCGAATTAGCTAAAGAACGTAACCGTGCTGCTGCTGAACGTACCCTGATGGCTTGGATTCGCACCTGTTTATCTCTAATCAGCTTTGGTTTTGGTGTCGATCGCATTATCACTGCTTTACAAAAATCGGCAGTCTATAGCTATATTGACGATCCGCTTCATTTAACCCGCATTTTGGGTCTGTCCTTTATTGGTATCGGTACCAGTGCCATCATATTTGCTGCCCTAGAACACCGTCAGGAACTACGGCATATTCAACGAGAAGATTATCGTTATAAATCTCGTTCTTCCTTAGCTTTTGTTGTAGCCGTCTCCATTTTCTTTACAGGTGTATTTGCCTTTGTGGGTATTTTAATTAAATCTTCTAGTAATTAAATCAATTCTGGTGATATTCATTAATTACTTGAAACAGTTGAGCTACTTTAGCAAGATCCTTATCTCCTGGCGATCGCTCAACACCACTAGATAAATCAATCCCATCAGGATGTAAACGAGAGATAGCTTCTGAGACATTATCAGGGGTTAGTCCCCCTGCCAGCATCCAGGGTAGAAGGGGTTTAAACTGAACTAAATCTTGCCAATCAATAGTTTTGCCCGTCCCTCCTAGCAGTTTCGGATCATAGGCATCTAGCAGTAATGTATCTACACAATCTTGATATACTGCTGTTTGAGCTAAAGAATCAGCGGACTTAATCCGAAATGCCTTAATCAATTCAATATCCGACCCCAAAAGCTGACGCAACTGAAGACAAAAATCTGTTGACTCCTGACCATGAAGCTGAACACTAGTCAGACCAGCAGTTTCGACCACATCCTTAATTTTAGTTGCTCCATGATTAGCAAACACCCCTACCTGATCAACTGTGGTTGGTAACTGCTCAGCGATCGCCTTTATCTGTTGGGGAGTAACATAGCGTGGTGAGGATTCCACACAGATAAACCCGATGCTAGTAGCTCCAACTGAAGCAATTTCAATACCTTGGGCAATGTTCGTAATGCCGCAAATTTTAACTCGCATGTGTATTTATGGTTTAATCAGCTATTGTAAAATTTTTTGGGCAAAAGTTATCATAACTGTTAATTATTTAGAAGAAACGCTGTTTTGCACAGAGAGATTTTTATAATTCCTATAAACAAAATTAACTGAAAACAATATCTAATGAGCAAGGGAGAGCAGATTTACTGTGATTTTTAACTTTTTTTGGGCAATTCAATATACTCCTTCCACTATTGATTGGAATGCTTCAGTGGCATTAATTATGATCTTCTCTAATCTGTTTTGTATAGCTATCGGTCGCTACGCAATTCAAAACTCTGGTCAAGGACCAAGTTTACCTGTCCCCAAACCAGAAGTATGGGACAATTTTGGGATTCCTGAATTATTAGCTACCACTAGCTTAGGTCATATTTTGGGTGCGGGAATTATTCTTGGTTTAGGCAATGCGGGAGTTCTATAGCTAGCAGCCTCGCTTCTTTTATTGCTGGAGTTGACTAGACTTTAACTGCAAGAAATTGGGGTCTAGTGATTCCACAAGTCGCAAAGGAAATTCATCTTGATCGATTACAGCTCCATATTCAGCATTAAGATAATTGCCATAGGTCACTTGGTTGGTGATCTGCTTAGCAAAAAATGCTAAGCCCAGTTGCTTCAAGTAATTCTGGGCTATTTTTGGCTCAGGCCCAATCGCTTGTTGGGGAACAGGAATACTCCCCGCAGATTCATTGAGAGTAGAAAAATGGGTTCCTCCTTTAAGCAATACTAAATACTTTTCAGGAGTTTGCAGCCAAGTGAAGGGAATGATTTGTTCGGGTAATGCAGGGGTAATCGGGTCGGCACTGCCTGAGACTAACATTACAGGAATGTCAATCTGGCTCAGGTATTCTTCGCCAAAGACAGTACTGACTAGAGGATTAATTGCGATCGCTGCTTTAATTCGTTGATCTCGTAATTCGGTTTCCGCCAGTGGTTCTGGTATTTGCAGAGCTAAACATTGAATTAACCAGGATAGATTCCAAGATTGATCAATGTTCGGACAGTCTTTCTCTAAGCTAGTCCAATTTAATTCTGCTCCAGCAAGGGCTAAAGTAGTGTATCCCCCAAAAGATTGACCAATCATGCCGACATTATCGGTATCGATTTGCTCGCCAAACTTGTCCGCTAATCTATCTAGTAAGAACTTAATATCTAGGGGGCGGTCAATCAACTCCTGTGGAGGTGTGACGTCATCAACAAAGCCAGTTAAAAGTGCCTCAATTTGCTGAGAACTGCTGCCTGGATGTTCGGGAACTGCCACAGCAAAGCCGTGGGATGCTAGATGTTTAGCAAAATAGGCAAAGGTAGTTAAATCGCTGCCTAAACCATGGGAAATGACTACTAGAGGTAACTGTTTTTGTTGACTAGTTTGGGGTAAATATAGCTCAACAGGGAAAGTACGATCGCGACTGCGATCTTTTAGCAGTAACTTTTGTTGTCGATGCAGAAATTTTCCTGGTAGCAAAAGATTGAGATTTCTGACCTGGGGCGTTTGGTTTGCAATCTCTTGACGTTCTCTAATTACCTTTTGTTCGATAGCAGCGATCGCCTGCTCGTTATTCTGGACTACTTTACTCAAATTTTTAATAATTTCCAGCCCTTCTCCTGAATCAACTCGCAAAACATCGGTGGGAAATTTCTGCAATATATTTAAAGGGGTCAACCCAGCATTGGGGTCGGCTGCGGCTAAGATTAATGCTGAACGGATCGCATGAAAACCAGGCTGACGAGCCGTGGTTTTGATTACTTGTCCCACTCGCTCCAAAATTTTCTCCCCCTGATAGGAATAGAGAAATTGAGCGATCGCTAAATGATCGAGATCAGCACTGGTAGTTAGCCCTACCTGTAGTTGTTCTAATTGTTGTGGCGTTAAAAAATTAGCATAACTTTTTAATTCTCCCTCAATTTTGCCAGTGTTAGCATAAGTCTTTAGGGAATCAATCGATACTGTAAACTCCAAAACACCATAGTTGATAATGATCTTGTCGGCACTCTCCGCTTCTTGATCCAAGACCCCCCATAAACCAGCAAAGCAGCTTATCCGTAAAAGACTCAAAGCAATACCTGATAAGACTTTTCTAGGTTTTAACCTGAAATTATTTGCTACTGAATTAATCAATAAGGCTGAAATCATCCTGTATTTATAAAAATTGAGAGTGGGAACTGTCACTGTTGTAACATTTTCACTCGATTGATTTGATTAATACCATTCTAGAAGTTTGGCAATAGTACAGAAATATCAAACGACACCGTGATAGAAGTTTGGCGATGGTACAGAAATATCAAACGACACCGTGATAGAAGTTGAGTAATAGTACAGAAATATTAAACGACACCGTGATAGAAGTTGAGCGATAGTACAGAAATATCAAACGACACCGTGATAGAAAAGTCAGATTAGTTGCCTTAGCCAAATAAACATTGATTAAGGTGTGCTTTTGGTTTTAAAATTAATCCTTCTTCTCTCAGCTAAAAAATCCCAATTTATATTACCCTCACAAGTTAGCAATATGAAACAGCTTAAAGGACGGAATCTGCTTAGTACTGCGGATTTAAATTTAGAAGAAATTACTGCTATATTGCAGTTGGCTCAACAGCTTAAGAACCAAGAATTAGAAATCAAGTGTAATCTGGTTTTAGGATTACTTTTTTACAAAGCTTCCACACGCACTAGAGTTTCCTTTACCGTAGCCATGTATAAGCTCGGAGGACAGGTAATCGATCTTAATCCCAGCGTGACTCAGGTGGGTCGTGGAGAGCCGATTCAGGATACCGCTAGAGTATTAGATCGCTATCTTGATATACTGGCTATTCGCACCTTTGCCCAGAAAGATCTCGAAACTTTTGC